>CALRSN020000344.1:0-3898 GCA_943370865.1 Bordetella parapertussis | reverse complement strand
GTAATAAAAAAAGAACAATAGTAAAGAGGCTGTTTGTTTTCATATTCTTCGTTAATCTTTTTTATTGATAAGGACACATCGGTTTAAAATAATATCAGAACCCAATCCCATTTCATCCTTATTATAGCCTGCACAGGATCCCCGTACAGTAGCAGATGATTGATTGATCAAACTGGCTGCTTTGTCCTGGTGTGTGCTGTCTATAGCACAGCGAACAGACGACATACTGGTATTATCACCGATCACCACTGTGTAATAACCTTTGTCATCTTTCTCTACCGCTTTTACCTGCCCGTTAATCTCGAGTATTTTGCCATTGAATTTTTCAGCACTTGCAGCATCATTACTTTCATATTCTTTGATGAGATCGGTTGCCGACAGCACAAAATCTGCTTTAGCGGAAGCAAGATCTTTATTGGTTCGGGTATATTCTTTATAACCATACCAGGCAGCAGCTACAGCTGCTAAAAAAAAGAGGAGTAAAATAGTTTTCTTCCGGCTCAAATGATGCAGTTTTTTTCACCTGTATCAATCGTAATCAACCGGCGGAAGGTTGCGCTGCCGGACTTCTTTTTTATAATGCCGGATCAGTTTCCGGTTGCCTTTTACACCTGTGCTGGTGCTGGCTCCGCTGATCACCATTTTAATAAGGTAGTTGAGAGATGACCGTTCCCGGTTGCGCAGGTAAAATATCTTACCGGTTCTTTTAGTGTTCTTATTTTTTATGAGGAAGCTGTTAGCCGCAAAATTCAGCAGGCCGGTGAGGAATTTTCTTTTCTTTTTGTTCTTGGTTAAAATGATTTCTGCTTTCAGGTTATGGTAAAGCATCAGCATATCCCCGTAGGCATAATACTCATTGCCATGCACCCGCATACTCATCGTATCAAGATAACCGGATTTTAACCGGGCGGATACTAATGGTACCAGCACCGGGTTCAGTATCCGCATATCGGCAGGCTTTAGCCGGGCTGTCATCAGGAAACCAGCCAGTGAGTCTAAATAGGACTCTCTCAAACGAAGACGTACCCAAACCGAATCGAATAAATAGCCATTAGCCTGTATGCGCAAACTGTCTTTTTCAACAAGGTCGTAATTCCGGAAAGGGAAGACCCGCAAGGTCAATCTTGTTACAGGAATTGTTCCGGCCTGGTCAGTCTTGGGATTGTGCTCGGTATAAACAGCATAAGCATTATTGAGCAACACACTGTCAACCGAAATTTTAAAAGGAATACTTTTTATCCTGGCCGTCATCAGTGGTTTGATGACGCCGGTTTTGAATGGCGGACGATTGTCCCGGTAATCCGAAAAGCGGACGCTGTCAATTTTTACTGTACCAATATTTACAATGGTGTCACGGAGATATTTATCAAGATCAAACGGGCCGATGCTGACAGCACCCGTCGTGGCTTGTACAAAATCTGTCTGGTAAGGGTGTTTTTTTACAAAAGCTTCCCGGTCATCAGCAGGAGAGTAATGGAATGAATCCAATGTGAAATACCGGTTGTTGCGGTCATAGCCTGCATTGTACCAGTTGAAAACATTATCGGTATTTGTATAACTGCCCGTAATATTATCCAAACGGAACCGGGTATTCTGTTCAACCAGTTTTCTTACACTGGATAAGGAGCCGGATTGAAGGGCAAGATCTTTTAGTTGTACTGTTTCAATTACTAATGATCCGGCTTTTTTACCGAGACTGTCAACCCGGAAATTTTTCCCAATCAGTAGAGAGATACCGGCCTGCCATTGAATGCCTGAATCACTTAGCTGCCGGTAGCTGATATCATGGAGCCGGGCGGTTATTTCCCCTTTTCCGGCATCGAAGAGTTTTCCTTTTTCATTTTCGAGGATAAAACTGTTGAGGAGTACAGATAGTTGCCGGGCATTGATAAATGATTTCCCGCTACTCACTTCATCAAGTGATAAATAGTTATTCTCAGTTCTCTTACCATACCAATCCAGTTTGACAAAACCATCTTCTGTTTGTTGCCTGAAATGAATTTCCGGTTGTTCAATTTTCAGCTGATCAATGATTCCCACCGGTAGCGACAGATCTTTTACTATGGATGATTCCTCTTTTTTATTCAGCCAGATATTGATGTCGGGTTTGGTGATTTTCATTTCCCGGGCATTGATCTCCCCGGCGATAGCCGATTGGATATCGGGTATAAATGAAAGTTGTGGAATGACAGCCGTAATAGTGTCAGCACTACCGCTCTTTCTGAAACTGGTATTTTTCAAGACAGCTTTCCGGTGATCAGCAATATCAACTGTTTCGATACTTAATTGGGTAGTATTATCGGAAGCTTTCATATTATTACCTGCGAGTTGCAGGCCGGCAATGATCGGTTTTTCTCCCGGCTTTAACAGGAATGCAATGGCCGATAAATGAGTGATATGGCCAGATGCAGATTTGCCATCATCGGCATACTGAACAGTTGTATTCTTGCCGTTTATATCTGTGAGACTAATAAACGAAGTTCCATTGCCGGATCTTTTTTTCTGAATAGCGGAAAGATTGATATTGGCTTTATCCCAGTTGATGCCGGCAATGGTCACATCTCCTGTCAGTTCATTAATAAATATCTCGTCCATGCGAACAGCATTGGCAGCAGCAGCAATACTCTTTTCATCATTTTGTACCATCACCCGGGCTGCATTCAGTTTACTGTTATTGCCTGTATAGATAATACTGTCCATTTGCACCGACAGGTCGTTGATCCGGAAATTGCCCTGGCTGAAATCAAGGTGGTTGACTGAACGGCGGATGCCCGAAAGTTGGCTAGAACCCAGCAGTGAGCGACTTTCTACAGCGAGTGTAGCGTCTTTTAAATTCATATCAATGCCGCCATTCAGATGCATTTCTATATTACCATTCCGTATGGAAAGATCTTCCAGCATAAATACCTGGCTGATATCTGCGAGGGCTTCAAAAAGATTCCTTTTTTGCTGCAGCCCGGTATTTTTATTGGGTTCTTCCGTATAATGGATAACCGGGTCATACAAAATGGCTTGTTGTGCTGTTAATTTTTGTTCAAACAAAAGATCATCCCAGGAAAGACCCGTGAGCTGGAACTTCGGAACTTTAAAACTGTTCACCGGGTTACCTTTCACCCGTTGCTGAAAGGAAAAATTATTAAGATAGATCTTGTCGTTATTGACAAGAATACTATCGAACTGTAAAGCATATAAACTATCCCGCAGGAAATTTTCATAGTTACGGATCGCCATACCAAATTTCTCTACCCGGAACGGCCTTGCGGCATCATTGTCAATCGTGAGTCCCTGTATCTCGAAATTATTTTTGTTAGAGGTAAAAGAACTGGGTTTGCCATTCCTGATGGTGTTAATATCAAAACTTGCATTATTAACCACCACAAAATTGAGCAGCAGGTCACCCGTCAGCTGGCGGATGATCTCGTCCAGCTTTGGTGCTTTAACTCCTTTGCTTTTTCTTTTATCCAGGTCAACAACCAGTTTAAATGTAGGATTAATGCAATACACCGAATCTGCTTTGATCACTTCAGACCGGTAGAGGGTATCAAAATTGATATTGGTTAACTGTAAAGCATCAAAATAAATACTGAACCCCGTGCTGTTATTATCTGTTTTCAGCGCAGCGATCGTACAGCTGTCAAACTCCACGATCTTCTTTTCGATATTGATACGAAACTTCCGGTAACTCAGGCGGTGTCTTCCATCCGGGAACAGGATATCCTGGTCTCTTGATTTCAACACAATATTATCGCTGAAGAATATTTTTTCTTTGCCGGTCAGCTGGCTGGTATCAATTTTAAAATTATCAATATGGAAATCGATTTTCCCGATTTTCACGGGTAACTGGTCCGGGTCCATTTTATTGACAAGGGTGAAGGTTGCATTTTCAATCTCAAACTTT
>CALRSN020000343.1:0-3899 GCA_943370865.1 Bordetella parapertussis | reverse complement strand
GCTAATTATATTCCTGATATGGATATGATACTGGTGGATCACCTGATATCAGAAACCGATCAGCCGGAATTATCGTTCACCATGATACCTGATGGAGATAACGAAGGATACAAATGGGAAAATGGGAAATGGGTGCACATTGATAAAGTCTTCAACTTTAAACTGCAGGACGGGCAAGCCCCGGTTGGTGAACCGCTGATGGACAGCCGCGGCAATAAGAATGAATTTAAATTGCAGGAAAAATCGGATAAGAATACAGAGAAGAACAAACCCAAGCCGAAGGATAATAAGTCGCCCATCAATTATGATAATTAAGGGAAGTTGTTGTTCTACTTCTTCTGCAGGCAATACAGGCCAAACAGCTGGTTATCTCTTTTATGAAAATAAACCAGGCTGTCACCACTGACCGTAGCGGCTTCAATAAAACCATCAAGCCCGGTGATCATTCTCGGTTCATTAAAGGGTTTGGTTTTGTCAGTACGGGTGGCATACCATAGTCTTGGCAATATCCCCGCTGTAACAGAAGGCATTCTTGTAAAATAAAAACTAAGTTCATCCGGTGAGATACAGGCTGCATATTCCAGTTCTTCGGTATTGATATTTTTTAGGATCTCACCCGATGCGGCCATGCGGCGAAAACCATTCGTTGTCTTTTCAGCTATTATCAGGTCGGCTGATTCGATTTGCCAGCTTGCACTAAACTTCCCGTCCACAAAATAAAGATGGCTGCCATCCTCACTCAGCTCCACATCAAAGTTGACCCAGCTTTGCTCCTGTTTGGAGATTCCCGCTACAATGCCGCTGTTGGTCACAACGCCATTGCTGAACTGACCTTTGTAAATACTGGCAAGTGTCGGGATATAATTCGCCACGGAGACAAAATAGAAATTACTGTCTTTATCCATCGAAGGCACGCCATCAAGGACCGGGGAATTAACACCCTGCACTTCTCCCCGGAAATCAAACAAGGTATCATTGATCCTGACTGCATAAAAAATATTGGTGTTTACAGCAGGGTCATTCAGGTTATTAAAGAACAGATAGCGGCCATTTCTTGAAATAAAAGGCTCCATCATATCACCGGTGTACCCATTCACAGTTACTTTCTTCGGTGTTTCAAATTCAAATACCAGGCTCCCCGGTTCCGGTCCGGGAGATTTTGCACAGCAAGAAAGCATTGAAACAAAAAAGAAGAGTGCCGGGTATTTCATGGTTGTTTAGACTACCCAGGCAAACGACAGGTTACATAAAAAAAGCTGTCATTACTGACAGCTTAAAATATTTTCCCGGCTAAAGACTATTGACTACCGACTCAACATCAATCATCCAGCTTCAATACCGCTAAGAAAGCTTCCTGCGGCACCTCTACATTACCGATCTGGCGCATTCGCTTCTTACCTTCTTTTTGCTTCTCTAACAATTTACGTTTCCGGCTGATATCACCACCATAACATTTGGCCGTTACATCCTTCCGCATGGCAGAAATCGTTTCCCTGGCTAATACTTTAGCTCCGATTGCGGCTTGTATGGCGATCTGGAATTGCTGGCGGGGAACCAATTCTTTTAATTTCTCACACAACTTTCTTCCAAACTCCTGTCCCTTGCTGCGGTGGATCAGTGCACTTAAGGCATCCACTTTATCACCATTCAGCAGGATATCCATCTTCACAATATCTGCATCCCGGAAACCGATGGGGTGATAATCAAAGGAAGCATATCCCCTGGTCTGTGATTTTAATTTATCGTAGAAATCAAATACAATTTCTGTCAATGGCATTTCAAAGATCAGCTCCACCCTTGTTGTGGTCAGGTAGCTCTGGTTCATCAGCATTCCTCTTTTACCCAGGCAAAGCGTCATGATATTACCAATATACTCCGGCTTGGTGATGATCTGTGCTTTGATAAATGGTTCTTCGATCCGTTCTGTCTTTACTGCATCCGGGAACTCCGTCGGGTTATTTACAATGATCCTCTCTCCCTTGGTAGTGTAAGCAATAAAGCTAACGTTGGGCACCGTCGTGATCACCGTCTGGTTAAACTCTCTCTCCAATCGTTCCTGGATGATCTCCATGTGGAGCATACCAAGGAAACCGCAACGGAAACCAAAACCAAGGGCTTGTGATGTTTCTAATTCATAGGTCAGTGAAGCATCATTCAGCTGCAGTTTATCCATACAGTCCCGCAATTCTTCAAAGTCATCCGTATTCACCGGGAAGATACCGGCAAATACCATCGGCTTCACTTCCTGGAAACCTTTGATGATCTCCTTCGTTGGATTTGCAGCTAAGGTGATCGTATCCCCCACTTTTACTTCCTTCGCATTTTTGATACCCGTGATCAGGTAACCCACATCACCGCACAACACTTCTTTCTTCTCCGTCATCTTCAGTTTCAAAATACCCACTTCATCTGCTTCATATTCCTGGTCCGTACTGACAAATTTTACTTTATCGCCTTTCCTGATCTTTCCATTCCGTACCCGGAAATACACAATGATACCACGGAACGAATTGAACATACTGTCAAAGATCAATGCCTGTAATGGCTCATCCGGCTTACCCACCGGTGCAGGTATACGATCCACAATTGCATCCAGCACTTTGTCCACACCTAAACCCGTACGTCCGCTGGCATGCAGTATCTCTTCTTTTTTACAACCGATCAGTTCAATGATCTGGTCTTCCACTTCTTCGATCATCGCCCCATCCATATCGATCTTGTTAATGACAGGAATAATTTCCAGGTCATTATCAATGGCTAAATACAAATTGGATATCGTCTGTGCCTGTATACCCTGGGTGGCATCCACCAGCAACAAACAACCTTCGCAGGCAGCCAGTGCCCGGCTCACTTCATAGCTGAAGTCAACGTGGCCGGGTGTATCGATCAGGTTCAGGATATACTCCTGCCCGTCGGTATGTTTATAGTTGATCTGGATGGCATGGCTCTTAATGGTAATGCCCTTTTCCCGTTCCAGGTCCATATCATCCAGCACCTGGTCCATCATATCCCGGTCGCTGATGGTGCCGGTGCTTTGCAACAGCCTGTCAGCCAGGGTGGATTTGCCATGGTCAATATGTGCGATGATGCAGAAATTGCGGATATTCTTCATAAACGATTTACCTCATTTTCAAGAGCGGCGAAGGTACGGCTTTTAGGCGGTTTTTGAGGGATTGTTTGGCCGGCTTTTGGGCCCTGATCAGGCTGTGATTGCGACGCTCCGTTCGGGGTTCGGTTCGCTGTTCAGCACACATTTAAACGAGTATATACAGGAAGACAATGCATTTTTCAAACCAGCATATTGGTTTATCTTAGAAATATAAACCTGTCCTCCATGCCACATTCATTTAATAAATTGTGGATACATGCCATCTGGTCAACCAAAGACCGGCTTCCTTTTATCGAAACCTCCATTGAAAAAAGAGTGTATGAATTTATGAGCAGCCAGTTTACAGAATCAGGTTGCCCGGTTCGCATTATCAACGGCATGCCCGATCATATTCATTGCCTGTTTCTTCTCAATCCGCAAAAAACAATAACCGAGATCATCAAACAGGTAAAAGGAAGCAGTTCTCACTGGATCAACCCAGAGCAACTGATCCGGGATAAATTTGCCTGGCAAACCGGCTATGCAGCCTATTCAGTAAGCGAGTCTGTGCTGGATAAAGTGTACCAGTATATTGTCAACCAAAAACAACATCACCAGAAAACAACATTCCTGAAAGAATATGAAGAGTTTATTAAACTGCATGGATTAATACCGGATAAAAATGGTTAAAACCATTCAACCAATTTCTATCTCCGTCATAGCCCACGGTTTAAACCGTGGGCTATGAAAAAACCAATAACGTTTCTTAAACCATTTTAATGGTTTATCTTAGAAATACAAAAAAAGAATT
>CALRSN020000342.1:0-3900 GCA_943370865.1 Bordetella parapertussis | reverse complement strand
GCCAGGTTGGGTTTCTCAAAAGCGAACTGGTAAAAATTATTGTATTTGCCCGACAGCATCGTGGAGCGGAGGTCATCATCTAAAGAAGGGCTCCAGGGTTCAGCGGCATATTCAATATAACCATCGATCAGCCACTGGGGCAGGTCCAGCAAAGCCTGGTTGGCAGCAAATTCACCCAGGTCGTCTCCAAAGAGGATATTATCCACCAGCATTTTGGCAATGCCCTGGCGGATCTGGCGGCGGAGATTATCATGGTTGCCGTCAAAGAAGACGATCATCTTATTATTCACCAGCTTGGTGGTACCACCTGTGTTCTGCCAGTCAATATTCATCCCGATATTGGACTGCTGCATCTCGTCAAAATTGTTATACACCACCACGTTGGCCCGGCGCTGTAGGCCATACTCCACGAATTCTTCAATACCGGCCAGTTCATTCTCGGCTACCTGCGCCACATATTTACCTAATCCCAGCCCGTCCTGGCTGAAATAAGTGTTGAAGTTTTCGGTCTGGTAATATTTCCAATTGAATTTCTGGTATTGCACCCTGTTCTTCCCAAACTCAACAGTGCTGACCTGTGCAGAGGTTTTCATAGCGGCGAAAACGATAAGACAGGCAATCAGGCTGGATACTTTCTTCATAAATCTCAATTCAGTTTCTATATATCTGGTTAATCGTTCTTTTCTTCATTCCGTTGCTTGGCAGCAGGCAATTTTTGAAAACTTTACAGGATCGGCGGGGTTGCACTATTCAACAATCATGCAAAGCTCAACACGATCAATAGCCGTTATCTTTGCTGCCGGGAATTACCCGATTTTAAAATTACGGAAAAACCATCCATGTTAGTTGTTAAGTCATTCACTTTTAGTCCCGTTCAGGAGAATACCTATGTTTTGTATAACGAACAGAAGCAGTGCTGCATTATCGACCCCGGCTGTTATTTTCCGGAAGAAAGGGACGAATTAAAAACGGGTATCGAAAAGACAGGCCTGAGTCCCGTTTTGCTGCTCAATACCCACTGCCACCTAGACCATGTTTTCGGCAATAAATACGTTCACGACACCTGGGGGCTTCACCTGCACCTTCATGAAAAGGAGAAACCCGTGCTGGATTTTGCACCCCAGTCCGGCCAGCTATGGCAACTGCCTTTCGACAATTACGAGGGGCCATTGGTTTACTTACAGGAAGGAGAAATTATAAAAATTGGTGAGGAGGAACTGGAAGTGCTGTTCACCCCCGGCCATTCACCTGGCAGCATCTCGTTTTACCATGCCGCCGGTGGCTTTGTGATCGGCGGCGATGTTTTGTTCAATGGCAGTATTGGCCGCACCGACCTGCCCGGCGGCAGTTATGAAACCCTGGTCAACAGTATCCAGACCCGGTTCTTTACCCTGCCGGATGAAACCAAGGTATATTCCGGGCATGGCCCGGTAACAACGATCGGTTTTGAGAAAATGAATAACCCTTTTGTGAAATTGTATTAACTGTAAGGTTTTGTGACTAAGTAAGAAATTTTAATGGATTGGAAGAACCATATATTATCAACGATAAACTCTTTGGAGAAGGAAACGAGTTTTGACTTTAATTCAGCAGTCACTGATCATTCAATTGCAGAGATGAAATCGGAGTTCAATCTCTCAAACATGCCTGGTGAACTGGAAGAATTCTATAAACAGGCAAACGGTGTAAATGAAATTATGGATGATATTAAAATAGGTGAGGTTATTTGGCCAATTGAAAGAGTGATAGAAACCAATAAATCATTTCGCAATGACCCGGCGTTTAAAGATTTGTATATGTCCTTTGAAGAATTATTTTTCTTTTCTGATGCAGGGAATGGGGATTTATTTGCTTTTGTAGCACTCAATGATAAATTTGATCGGTCTGACATTTATGTATGGAATCATGAGAATGACAGCAGGACCTGGGTGGCACCTAACCTGGAAAAATTTATTGAATGGTGGATGAACGGGACAATTAAAGTATAGGTTATTGCAGACCAATAATTATTTGATCCATTTCCCTATCACCGGCATCTTCGCTAATTCCTTTCTTGCAAAACCGGGCTGCTAAAATCAATAACCCATTTTGGGAACTTGTATTGGTGAATTGCAATATGCAGTTACCAATTTTCCTTCACTGTTGTTACTATCTTGAAAAGACAGGAATATGTACCTCGGCATTTGTTATGGTTAGCATATCATAGGTAACACCAGGAAGACAGTTCTCCGTACTATAAAGTTTACAGGAAAAACGGGCTGTCCAGATTTTTTGGTAAGGTTTATCAGGAGCGGCGTTTGCTAACGCAACAGACTCAAAACTACTCCCGTTTTGATCACTAATTCTTAAATCCGAGGTCCAGTTCCTGCCATTTTCATCAGTATAGTTAATGATTACACCGTCATTAATGGGGTCACCAATCTTAATCCTGTTAGAACCATATGGTAATATGCCGGGATTAAGCCAGGATTTAATGAGGGTATAGTCATTCATCTTTGAAGCCTGGGTAAATGCGACCATTATCGAATTAGAGAACCCGGATGTTTTTGTAACTACCCGGGCATTCATATCAAGTTGTTTACAAAGGTCATTTACACAATCATCTGTAAGAATCCCAATTCCACTTTCATTCATCAGGTTAGTTACCTTGAAGGCAGGTGTATTAACAGATGACCAGTTTGCGGAAGCAGTATTAATAGTTCCTTTAAAATAAAACTCATCCGCAGGTGAATCAGCATCATATTCTTTTGTACAGCTGAATACTGTCAAGAGAAGGAAAAATGGGACAATTTTTTTCATAAAAAATGGTTTATGCTTATAAAGCTATATAAAAAGCCGGTTTTTTCAAATAGGAAAAACGGCGGATAAGTGTTTTTTTATTTAATAAACCTTCCAATCACCGGCATCTTCGCTAATTCCTTTCTTTCGATCTTGGCTACAAAAAGAGCAAATAGTGTTAATAGTAAGGTAGCTGTTCCAAAGTTGAACCAGTCGTTATCCCAGAGATAAACCAACCCGCGGTGAAAACCATAGACCAGGATCACCAGCACTAAATAAGCGATCAGTTTTTTTCTTGCATAAGGAACCGGGTAATGTTTTTGTCCCATGGTATAACTCACGATCATCATGAACAGGTAGCAAACAAAGGTTGCGATCGCTGCACCGAGATAATGGAGCTCGGGAATAAGAAGGATATTGAGCACAATGGTAATGGCCGCACCACCCAACGTGATAAAAGCACCGGTCATATTCTTATGCGTCAGTTTGTACCAGATACTGAGATTATAATAAATACCAAGGAAGACATTGCCTAAGGCCAGCAAGGGAACAATGCTCAACCCTTCCACCCATTTGGGTTTGTCAATCGCTTCAAAGAACCAGGCAAACACATCAATATACAAACTGATGAAGAGGAACATAAAGCAACAGGCGATCACAAAGAACTTCATGATCCGGGCATAGGTCTTTGGTGCATTCTCTTCCTTGCTCTGGCTGAAGAAGAAAGGCTCAGCGGCCATCCGGAATGCCTGTATCATGATCGTAATAAGAACAGCCAGCCTGTAGATATTACCAAAAATACCCAGCTCATGTTTCGCCTGTTCTTCGGGCAGGTCCACCACATGCTGGTAGATCAGCCGGCTCAGCATGTCATTCACCATTCCGCCCATGCCCACAATGATCAGCGGGTAGGCATAATGCATTACTTTTTTCCATAGAATGGGATCGAACCGGAAGCGGATCTGCATAAATTCTTTGCGCAGTAGTATAAAAGTGAGGATGCTACCGGCCAGGTTACCGATCAGGTAATAGCCAATGCCGATCTTGTCGTTATAAAAGGTTCCTAAAAAACTATCCGGGTCTTTGACCACATAGCCGGGTATGATACCGAGAAATAAAATA
>CALRSN020000341.1:0-3900 GCA_943370865.1 Bordetella parapertussis | reverse complement strand
CCTGAATCCAAACCGGTAATTGATGAAGACAATACAAAACCGGCTAAAAAAGATACGATAAAAACGCCGGTCATTAAAAACGAAGAGAATAAACCGATCGGGTCTGCCACCGATGATCCTCCCAAAAAGAAAGGACTCCTGAAAAGGATCTTTGGAAAGAAGAACAAAGAATAAACCGCCGAATATCTTTATACAAACCTGCTTCATAAGTAGGTTTTTTTGTGTTCCTCCTATACTTTTTTACTTTTATTGAATCTGTATTTTTCCCGGTCACCGTATATATGCTGCATGGAAAGAAAAATTTATAACCCCATCCAGAAAGACAGCGTTACGTTCTTACAAACGGCTGCTGATACGAATGGAGAATATACCCTCGTAGAAGTGGAACTAGCTGATGGCGGCGGTGTGGGGCTTCATTATCATAAAACCTACAGTGAAAAATTTGATTGCCTGGAAGGAGAAGTACAGGTGCAATTGGATAACGTCATTCATACATTGAAAACCGGCCAATCAGCTACAGCGGCACCGTTGATCAACCACCTGTTTCGTAACCGAAGCGGTAAGCCCTGCAAATTCAAAGTAGAAATAAGACCAGCCAGTCGTGGTTTTGAACAATCGCTACAGATCGCCTACGGCCTTGCTAACGACGGTCTTTGCAAAAGCAACGGTTTCCCAAAAGACAGCCTTGCACTTGCCTGGCTTTTCAGTATCAGTGAAAGCAACCTGCCGGGGTGGCGGAGTATTTTTGAATTCATCCTCCGGAGACAGGCTAAAAAAGCCATCCAAAAGGGAACAGGCCGGCAACTGGTTGAAAAGTATGTAAAATTCTGAGTTTAGTACTATCATAAAAAAATCCTCTCACCAGTTAGTGAGAGGATTTTTTATTATTAAGCAATTGGCTTATTGGAAATAACTCAGTTTCAGTTCCACCCTGCGGTTCTTGGTACGGCCGGCAGCTGTTTTGTTATCAGCGATTGGCATGGTTTCACCATGACCGGCAGAAGTGATACGGCTTTCATCAACACCCTTGCTGACGAGGTAAGTTCTTACTGAAGCAGCCCGGTTGTCACTTAGTTTCTGGTTCAGTTCATCCTTACCTACATTATCCGTATGACCGTCGATAGCCAGTTTCATTTCAGGATTTTCCTTCATGATCTTCACTACTTCATTCAGGCCTTTGAATGATTTAGGCTGCAGTTTAGCACTACCTGTAACAAACAGGATATTATTCGCTGCCACATCCACTTTCTTCTTCACTTCCTCAGAGATAACAGGACAACCCTGGTTCTCAGCCGGACCCGCTAATGTGGGGCATTTATCTTCTTCATCGTTTACACCATCTTTATCGCCATCCGGAACAGGGCAACCCTGGTAACGGGCCACTCCGGGAACGGTTGGGCATTTATCTTCTTCGTCATTGATGCCATCTTTATCGGTATCAGGAATAGGGCAACCCTGGTATTTAGCAAGACCGGGAACAGTCGGGCATTTATCTTCTTCATCATTTATACCATCTTTATCAGTATCTGGAATGGGGCAGCCCTGGTATTTGGCCAGGCCTTTAACAGTTGGGCATTTATCTTCATTGTCAATGATACCATCCCCGTCTGTATCAGCAGGAGGAGGTGGTGGTGGTGGCGGGATCACTTTGGGTTCTTTCTTTTTACCAATAGAACCGGCAATACCGATGCTGTTTTGAAAATGATAGTTAGATGTTTCGCTGGTAACAGGCACCCGGTACTGGGAGGTAATGAACAGGTGGGCTTCATCGTAAAAATTCACTTTCATACCTAAACCAAGAGGCATAAAAGCACCCCAGTATTTGCCATACATGTGGCCACCAATACCGGCGATGATATAGGGTTGCAACCAGTATTTCTCAGACACCATTTTCAGGTTGACAGCAGCATTAGCTTCCAACAGGAACCTGTCGTTTGTAAAGGCTGGTTTATTAGGGAACGGATAGCGTACAAATGAGCCGCCCAAAGAGGCTGCAAAATCAATATGCTTCCTTAAACCTTTGAAATAATGCAAAGAAAGGCCCGGGGACATTTCACGGAATTTTGCCCATTTTTCATCCCGGAACACTTGTGCCAATGAAGTGGTGCGGATACGCTGAGGGGTTTGGAAATCATTGAGGAAAAAACTGATACCAATAGCAGGTTGTCTGATCTCATCATCCTGTGCGTTAGTAGCAGGTGCCATCAGGTATATAGCAAGGCATACAGCTAGTATCTTCTTCATAAAGAGATAGTTTGGTTTTAAACTGAGCAAAAATAACGGGTATGTTCTATTCCCTAAAATAAATTATTTGGTTCATATCCACCCTATTGGAGCACTTTTTTTTCAGCCATTCCTGCTGTTTTATCAGCGTTCCCCGGACCGGCAGCAAAATACCTTTGCCGGAGCATTTTGTCCTCGCCATAAATATCATCATAAAAGGCAATTCCACCGGGTTTCCCTTCACAGGTGAAATACCGGATATAAACAGGCAGCCGGTTTTTCACCGGGATGCTGTGTTTTTCTTTTCTTTTCAGCCAGGCACCCATGGAATCAAGCAAAGCGACTTTACCGTTGACTTCCTGCCGGTCTTTGCGGATAATATAATCAGCCAGTTTTTGCCATTCCTGCACCCGGACACAACCGTGGCTGAAAGTACGGACCACCTGCCCAAATAAAGACCGCTGGTTGGTATCATGCAGGTAAACCGCATATTTATTGGGGAAATTGAACTTCAGCACACCCAGGGCATTGGCATCCCCGCTACCCTGCACCACCCGGTATGGAATGCCTTTGGAATATTTTGACCAATCAACTGTGTAAGGATCCACCTCCTCCCCGTTCTTATCCACCAAACTAAAACCCTTTTTCGCTAAGTAACCGGGGTTTCGTTTTACGGCCGGCAATATTTCTTTCACGATAATGCTGGTGGGAACAGTCCATTGGGGGTAGGTGATAATTTCAGATACGGCACTATTTAGAACCGGTGTACGAGTGATCGCTTTACCACAAATGATCCTGGAAACAAGTTTCACCGAATCCCTCTCCTGCACTTTCATAGAAAATGAAGGCAGGTTGACCCAGATATAACGTTCAGGCATTGTTGGCGGGAGCATTTTATAGCGGTCCATGGTAATAGCAATACTGTAAAATTTATCTTCATCAGAAGTGTTCAGCATTCTTATGGTACCTTCTCCTGCTTTCCCGTCAACGGTAATGTTTTTCTGCTTCTGAAATTTCTTTACTGCTTCGGCCAGTTCCAGTGAATCAGCTTGTGTGCTGTCATTGGCAAGATAACCTCCTTCCAATAGCCTTTTCTGTAACAACGCTTTGAAGCCTGCGTCTTTAGAAGATGGTAGTTTCGTGTATTGCTTATAATCAGCACTGTCTAAAAATTTCTTTATCCCCGACTTTAACTGCCGGTATCCTTCATGCTGCGGCTCCAGTGCTGCCAAAATCGATGCTAAAGAATTGCCTTTTTGAAAAGCCTCCAGTTGCTGTATATAAAATTGGTCTGCCAGTACTGTATCCTTTCGTAATGATATACTGTCGTTGGGAAGACGACCCAGTTTCACATCTTTGATAATGTGAAAGAAAGCGTTGGTCAGCAACACATCGGCTGTTGACCATAAAGCAGCATCTCTTCTTGCTGATTTGGAAAGACTATCCTGCAAAAATTGTTGATTGATTGAATCAAGAATACTGTAATAATAATGCTGAGGAAATAACCCGTAAAGCTTTGCCTGGCTAACCAGTTGCAGCAGTGAATCTCCCTGTGCATTCCATTGCTCCTTGCTGCTCCATACAGCAGCAAACTGGTATCTATCGTACACTTGTTTTACAAGACCGGCGTTAAATAGAGGAACAGAATCATTCAGATGACCTTTGTTAGCTGCCACA
>CALRSN020000340.1:0-3911 GCA_943370865.1 Bordetella parapertussis | reverse complement strand
GTAGGTGTGATAATATGATCCTGTATACTGATTATTTTACTATAGAATTTTTCCTGCCCTAAAGGAGATGCGGTTGATGAATCAGAACTGGCTGTCAGTATAGGTTTTGATATATCCGGGAGTGGATAACCAGCGGGAAATGAAGCTATATACTGATTGACAGCTGATGTCTTAACCTGCGAGATAAAAGTAAAAGGTAAGGCCATCCAGCAAAATATAATACTGTTAATGATCATCAGGGCAGTGATATATTTCTTCAACCCTTTCCAAATAGCCAACAAAAATAGGCTGATGAATGCGATTTGAATGATCCCTTGTATAACTGCCATATCAACGAAGCTGAGTTTGTCAAGAAAGGCTTTTCCTTTCTCCGGGGCTGTGAGTTGGGGCAGGCCGCTTTTAAACAGGTAATAAGTTAGAATTCCCAAAAGCAGGATGATAATTGCAGAAGTAATTATTTTTATTTTTTTAGTTCCGGCATCCTTCGTTGCAAGGAATATATTCAATGCAGGAGCCGCTATTAATATAATCCCTATTGTTGTGAATATCCGCATGGAAGCCGGATGCCTGAATGAATTCATAAACGGCAGGAAATGATGGCACCATTCTCTTATAGGCGTAGCATCACCCAGGCTGAAAAGAAAGGAAAAGAAGATCAGGCTACCTATAAATTTATAAACAGGCTTCAGTTTTCCGGACAGGGACAGCAGGAAGAAAAGAAGCATAAATATTCCTGTTGATGCATTCCTTGCCGTAAGGTCGGTTTGCAGTAAGGAATGACTCCTGGATACAGCAGAAGGTAAAAAATAAGATATGCTGCTGAAAGGAGGAAATGCATTGGTATGTATTCTTTCGAGACTGGCCCCGCTTCCTCTCTCATAATACCCTAAAAAATCCCACCAGGATAAAACAGCAGGACTGATAATAAGAATGAAAATAAGCACGGTACTACCGGAGAGTAAAAAAAGGGCTTTAACTGACCTCTCTTTATAGTGACGGATCTGCCAGATCATAAATCCAATCAGAAGTATATAAAGACAATAGATAAAAAAACTGGGATAGCCGGCTGTGAGTAATAAGCTAAGTGCAAGAGATAACTTTAGGGCAGTGTTTAGCCTGGGATTATTTAACAGGCGGAAGAAATAAAGAAAAACAAAAGGAAGATAAGCTGCGCTGGTGATCCAGGGAATGATGGAACCGCTGTCGGTCATAAAACCACAACATAGATAAGCAGTGGCTGCGATGATGGCCGTTGTTACACTATTATTAAACTCTTTTACCAGCTTAAACATCCCTACGGCAGCAATAAACAAATAGAATAGCAATTCCCATTGCAGAACTGCCAGGTTATACCGTGTTAAAAGAGAAATTAATATGACAACAGGATTCCATGCCCCGCTTTGTATATCACTGTGTAAAGGAAGGCCTGTGTACAGGTAGGGGTTCCACCAGGGGAAATGACCGTTTTGTATTGCTTCACTGATATGGTAGCGATAAGGAAGAAAATATACTAAAGCATCATTCTTGAGACTGAATATGTGAAAGGTCAGCGGCCAGTAAGCAATGAGAGTGATCAGCAGTAAAAGCAGGTAATGCTTCCGGGTTAAGAAAAAAGTACTGATCTTTTTCATATTATTGTTTCTTCCAGACAGCCAAAATACTTTTTCCAAAGGAATAAAAGAAAATCCGATCCGTGATCCTGGAAACCGGGATCATCAATTGATCCCACACCTGAACCTGCCTTTTTGCAGGGTAAGATTGCCTTAATAGCAGTTTATTCATCAACGAGGCAAAAAAACCGACCGAGTCAAGATAGTCCATTTTTTTCCGTGTTAAAGAAGCTGGCCGAATTGCTGACAATGTTTTCCGGTTATATCTCCTGTAGTGGCCAATTGCTTTGTCAAAAGGGCTGAATAAAAACTGGAATGCAGGAGAGAGGATGATAAGATAACCTCCCTGAGCCAGGAGATCAGTTGCTTTCTTTAGTTCAGCTGCATCGTTTTCTATATGCTCAAGCACATCTATATAAATGATACAATCGAACCGCTCGTTCTTATCTAACGAATCAATTGCTCCTTGTACTGCTTTACAATTTGAGGGGAGCAGCTTGTCTTTTATTTTTTGTTGAAGTATTAGTTGCATTGTTTCATCAGGCTCTAATAGCAACCAGGTATCAGCTTTGCCTTTATTTAGTAAAAGTGTTGTTCCTCCGATACCGGCCCCAACTTCCAGCACCTTTCCTGTCAGGTACGATGATATGTGGCTGGCGAAATAGTTTTTCCAATTGGTAGCTGTTTCAAAAAGCCGTAATTCTTCCCCCGGGTATTTGTATTCTGTACTCATGCAGTGATTGTTTCAACGGCACCCGTATAATCTTTATAGTGATGGGCTGGCACAAATTTTCGCTGGGACTCAGACGAAAAATACAGGAACATAGTAACAAGAGATAGCAGGAAACTCTGGAGCAGTACAATAAGCATAGATGACATAACGGTGGAGGTCCAGCCCGGAATGGCTAATGTAGTGAAGGTCTTGACACCAAGCAGGGTAAGAATGACCAGTAAAGAAAAGCCGATAAGACAGCCGGAGAAAATCAGCAGCCGGCCGGCAATGATCTCCATGAATACAGAAATAGCTCCCAACCCCAGCAGTAACAATTTACTGAAGTTCATCTTCGATTGCCCGGCATAGCGGACTCCTTTGTGTGTTTGTATAGTTGAATATGCCAGCCCTGATTTTAAAATTCCCCCGGCAAGATGACTCCATATTTCACTGTAATAAACAAGTTTATTGAGAGAATCTTTGGGCATGATCATAAAATTACCAAAGGATATTCTCCGGCCGGTCAACAACCTGAAACTGATTTTATAAAGCCAGTAAAATAATTTGAACAGCAGGTCTTCCCGGCGGGAACTACGGTGGGCAAAAATTATATCATTATTTTTTTTCTCTGCAGCCAGCAATAATTCAAGGGCATCTTCCGGCCGGTCTTCGCCATCTGTATCCATGATCAGTACCTTATCGCAGCTAATGTTCTCTTTAATATATGCTAACCCAATTGCCAAAGCTTTCTGGTGCCCGATATTCCGTTGCAGGTGCAATACCTGTATAGGGAAAAGTGTGCCTGTGGTAATTCTTAATTCTTCAGTGGAGCCATCGTTTATAATTAGAATACTGAAACGATAATCTTTAAGATGAGAAAATGTCTTTGCCAGTTCGGTCAAGAGCCGGTTAAGCGATTCTCCGTCGTTAAATAAAGGACACAATATGGTTACATTCTTTTGCATGTGTGGGTTTAAAGATACAATGCAGCTCATTTATAATGAAATGCCTGCAGACGATTCAGTTACTGTACTTTGTTTTGAGTTTAAGAAAATAGCTTTCAAAATAATTATAACTGAGCCAGCTTAGCAGTACTGCACAACCGGATGCGGCTATGGAAATAGTCAGCTGGGCTCCTATGCCGGGTATATGTTTCTTAACCATATCCAGTAAATAACTATTCATAACCAGGTATACCGGCCAGTGAAATATGTAAAATGAATAGGAGATCCGTCCAAAAAATTTGAGAAAGGGGATATTAAAAATAAAGTTGATGATCTTAGTTTCCCTGTTAACCGCTTCATACACCAATAAGCCAAACATCATGGCAAAAGTGCTGTAACCTACAAGGCCTGTATATGGAAACGAGAACGAGTAGAAACGATTGATGAAATAGAAGAGGAAATTAATTGCTGCAAAGCTCAGGACTATGATTGCCGTATTCTTTTTGATGAACTCAAAATTCATATGTTTTAATAAGGCAACAAGACAGCCAATGCAAATACCATCAATACGGGTGAAGGTATAAAGGTTGTAATAAGCGAGGTTTTCAATTTTATAGATCCACAAACCAAAGCGAAAAAGGATAA
>CALRSN020000339.1:0-3916 GCA_943370865.1 Bordetella parapertussis | reverse complement strand
TTAAGGTCGTCATGTATACGGTATTTGATGATGATACCCGGATATTCGACTGTCTTTGTGCAGGCGCTGATGGGTACCTGTTAAAGAATATATCACCGGTCAAATTAATACAGTCATTGCAGGAGCTGGCTGAAGGTGGTGCACCCATGAGCCCTTTTGTAGCACAAAAAGTATTTACTTTCTTCCGGAATACTAAGCCTGCAAAAGATACTTTTAACCTGACTCCAAGAGAAAAAGAGATACTCGAATTGCTGGTAAGAGGGAATTCCTATAAGATGATTGCCGATAAAAGCAACGTATCCGTGGATACCGTTAAAAAGCACCTGCAGAATATCTATCATAAACTCCATGTAAACTGCGGCACCGAAGCCGTGGCAAAGGCATTACAGCATAAGATTGTGAAACTAGATTAATGATTTCTTACCCGATTGTGTAATTGCTCCGGATTTATTAAATCCAGATTTTTATACCAAATAATTTTGGTATGAAGAAGTTAGTTATACTGTTCGTGGTTTCAGTTCCTTTTATTTCAGCCGCTCAAAATGTAGGCATTGGTACTGCAAACCCTCAGCAAAAACTTCATGTGGCCGGAAATATAAGAGCGGATGCACTTTCAGGGAGCAATGGCGTTCTTAAATATAACACTAGTGGCGACCTTGTAACGTTGCCAAACAGCGGAAACTCAAATGATGTATTATTGGGTAATGGTGCATGGGGGGCTGTAGATGGAACTGTTCCACCAGGTACTATTGTAGCTACTGAAAACTACAACGACCCGGCTCTTTTGAGTAAAGGGTTTAACCTTTATGGCAGCATACCGGGATATTCTAAATTTATCAGTTCTTCATTTACTGCCACCGCTGGTTCCTGGGCTGTAACTTATTTTAAAGGTAATCTCTCAAAATATTCTCCACCCCCATTTGATGGAGATAATCTTATAGTGTGGGCCGATACGGTACTGTATGTATTTTCTGATAATCGCTTATACGCATATAATCCGATAAACGATATATGGCGGTTAGTTTTGCTTAACCCTACAAGTTTCAGGGCTTCCCCGCAGAGCAAAGCAGTATGGACTGGAACAGAAATCCTGGTATGGGGCGGGTATTATAATTCATC
This sequence comes from Bordetella parapertussis, assembly GCA_943370865.1. Taxonomy (GTDB): domain Bacteria; phylum Bacteroidota; class Bacteroidia; order Chitinophagales; family Chitinophagaceae; genus CADEDV01. The sequence goes on along the minus strand of CALRSN020000339.1, from coordinate 2,797 downwards.
TACCAATAATGGCTTCAGGTATAACCCAGGTACCAATACATGGATGGCTATTCCAGAAACAAATCAACCGGTTGCCAGGTACGGTTTTGCCATGCGCATGGTAAATAATAGTATTGTTGTTTGGGGCGGAGCGGCAGTTTCGGGTGGTACACCGCTGAACACAGGAGCCGTATTAAATCTGGCTAGCAATACCTGGACGACAACGAGTACTACTGGGGCACCTACAGCCCGGACCGATTTTTCTTCAGTAGTGAATACAACTCAAAACACAATGATAGTGTGGGGCGGAAATGCGACACCTGGTGGCGTAACCAATACCGGGGCGATATATAATCCCTCTACCAACAGCTGGTCGGCAATAACTACCACTGGTGCACCGGTGGCCCGGGACCTGCATACTGCGGTATGGTCAGGCACGGAGATGATTGTATTTGGTGGCAGAGATAGTTTTGGAAACGGTTATAATTCCGGTGGACGGTATAACCCAGTGACCAATGCATGGATGGCGACAAGTACAACCGGCGTGGTGGCAAGAATTGTTCCCTCTGCTGTTTGGATAGGCTCCCGTATGCTGATAACAGGCGGTACTACTGGTAGTAGTACAGGCCCTGCTTATTCTGCAACTGCTTACTTATATGATCCCGTAACCAATAGCTGGTCAACAGGTGGTAATATGGGAGTAGCCAAAGGTTCACATTCATCTTTTATGGCTGGCAATATTGTTATTATAATGGGCGGTGTTACATCTGTCTATAATGCAGCGGTAGGGGCCTATTCTAATGACCCCTATTATCCTCAGGGCTCAAGATATTTTTTAGCAAGCACCGCCACTTCAAAAACAGAGGTATTAAACAGGGCAGACCTTTATTTGTATATAAAGTAATAAAAAATTTACCCGTTGTGCATTTGTCCCACATTTCCGTAGAGCAGATTCTTATGTCAATTAACTTTTGGCAGGGAAGATATTACTGCTGCTTTTTGTTATCCCGTGTTTCTTAGTTGCAGAATAGGCATACAGGAATATCTACACCGGTGAAAACCGGGTATGTGGGTGGTATTGGAATTGATAATTTAAGCTATACTACCTGAATGTGTAATTGACTTAGGTTCATAATAAGGCCATCTTTATGCCATCAAAACCATTGACGTATGAAAAAGAGACTACAGCTTTCCTTATTACTGTGCCTGGCGGCCGTAATGGCTTTTTCACAAACTACATTGCCGCAGAACCCCGGGAAACTCCCCGCACCCAAAAACCTGCAGGTAGTGGCAAAGCCGGATCTTATTATCACCAATGTAACGGTCGTATCTGCTACGGGTGGGATTTCTGCTGATTGGGATATCCGTTTATCCGTAACAGTTAAAAATACCGGCGGTATTATCACACCGGCCACAAAGTTTAAGGCCACTGCAAAAAATGCAGCAGCCGGGAATAATCCCTGGAAGGATTTTGGGTATGCCGATTGCCCGAAAGTAGGTCCCGGCCAAACCATCACAACAGAGATCAGGCTCAGAGATAATAATTGGGCGATGCACAAGGTTCCCAAATTTAACCTGGTACTGAAGGCTGATGGCACCAACCTGGTAGCTGAGGGGTCTGAAAATAATAACAGTACCACGGGTATCCTTATCGGGTTATAAATTTTAAAACACTTATCAACCAACAATATGAAAAGGAATATTTTTCTTTCCCTGTCTTTGTGTTGTGCCTTTGCCTGCAACAATGAAAGCAAAACCGGAACTTCAGGGGATAGTGCAACGACCGCACCAACTACTGTTACCCAAACAGAACCCACTTCTTCACCTGCATTGGAGGGTAACTGTGGAAGCCTTTTGCTTTTTAAAAAGGGTACCGTGATTGAAGCAATCAGTTATAATAAGGATGGGGAAGAAACAACCAGGCAAAGTTCAACAGTACTAAATGTTGCATCAACAGCTAGCGGTGTGACGGCGGAAGTAGAAATGAAGAGCAACGGATTGGGTAAAAAAGAAAATTCATTCACCGGAAAATATAGTTGTGATGGCAAGAATCTCTATGTCGATCTGACCAGCCTGTTTGCCAATATGGATGCAAAAGGAGCAAAAATTGAAGGCGACCCAATTAGTTTCCCGATCAGCGTTACTGAGGGAGAAACCCTTCCGGATGTTACCTATTCAATGACGGTCACTAAAGCAGGTAAGCAAATGAAAACAACCGTGTTTATGAAGAACAGGAAGGTGGGAGCAAAAGAAAAAGTAACTACCCCGGCAGGTACATTTGATTGTTACCGGATCTCATCCACGTCAGAAGCCGAAGTGGATATTGAAGGGATGGATGAGAAAATGAAACAGATCGTGCAGTCAATGAAGAATACCATGCCGAAGCAAAGCTTTGTGATCTTTTATGATCCTGCTGTTACCATTGTTAAAGTGGAAATGTATAGTGATGATAAACTGGTCAGTCACTCAGATGTGGTTGCGATCAGGTAATAAGTAACCGGGATTAATCCTTATATGAAGCACTCTAAACTGGTTTGGTTATCGCTGTTCTGCTGGTTATATGCAGTGGGGCTGTTTGCGCAGGGTCAGTTTGCCGGTCCCAAAAGCAGGCACTGATCGGAACAAAATATAACCAGGGTACTGAACTACCGGGATTACCGGGTTATGAATACCGGGAGTCGGGTCTTGCATTTGGCATCAGCGGACCGGAACAGTTTTCAGTCACTGTTTTTCAGAACGGGCCTGCTTATATCGTTTTCTTTTCCATCAATGAGGATACAACAACAAATGATTATACGATCCTGGATGTGCTGCTGAT
>CALRSN020000338.1:0-3941 GCA_943370865.1 Bordetella parapertussis | reverse complement strand
ATTACATTCTTCCCCGCTTTCTTAAAATTGTACGCCAGTTTACCAATGGTAGTTGTTTTACCAACTCCATTCACACCAACCACTAAAATGATATAAGGTTTGGCAGGAAGATCAGAATTGAAGGCATAGCTATTAGCTTCCGGTGCATCCACCAGCATCTGTTCAATTTCTTCCTGTAGCATTTTATTCAGTTCAGCCGCATTCAGGTATTTGTCTTTTGATACCCGTTTTTCTATTCGCTCAATGATCTTTACGGTGGTCTCAATGCCCACATCCGCCCCCACCAGCGCCTCTTCCAGGTTATCCAGCACTTCTTCATCCACCGTGCTTTTACCGGCTATGGCTTTCGTGATCTTTGCAAAGAAGCCTTCCTTGGTTTTTTGCAAACCCTGGTCAAGGCTTTCCTTTTCTTTTTTGCCAAACAGTTTATTGAAGAATCCCATGCTACATCAATTTGTTGATACGTTTAAAAGCTAGCAAGCCCTTTTCAACTTACACACTTGTAATCCTGTTAACTTATGAAAACAACAAAAGCCATCCGTGGCGACGAATAGCTTTTGAATATCGTTTCAAACGCAAATTATTTTTGCGCTAAGAAATCTTTCACTTTGTCTTTGTGAACGATCTGCTCTTTAAAAGTGTAAGCACCTGTTTTAGGGCTGCGAACGGCTTTGATCACTTTCGTCCAGTTCTTTGCCTCGGCAGATGCCTTAAGGTCTTTTACTTTAGCGTTCTTGGAAGCTGCTTTTGCCATGATTACTTGATTTCTTTATGAACAGTTACTTTTTTCAGGATCGGGTTGAACTTTTTCAGTTCCAATCTCTCAGGATTGTTCTTCTTGTTTTTTACCGTGATATAACGGCTGGTGCCGGGCTGACCACTTGTTTTGTGCTCAGTACACTCCAGGATCACTTGTACACGGTTGCCTTTCTTTGCCATGATTATTTAACTTTAATACGTTAGACTTTTTCTCCTTTAGCTCTCAGTTCTTTCACCACACTATACAAACCATTCTTGTTGATTGTGCGGATCGCTTCCGTTGATAACTTCAGGGTGATCCATTTATCTTCTTCGGCCAGGTAAAATTTCTTCTTCTGCAAATTGGGCAGAAAACGACGCTTTGTTTTGATATTCGAGTGAGAAACTTTGTTTCCCCCGATCGGCGTTTTACCTGTAACCTGACATACTCTGGCCATGACGATTCGTAATTTTTAGGACGGCAAAGGTAGGGGAAAGATGGGAAACTATTCTATCCGAAAGGAGTTTTTTTTACCCAGCTGTTGAAAAACTCCCAAAAGCCTTAATCCGTGGTTTTCAGGGCAAAATAGCCGCAGGGCATTAATTCCCCGATCCTACCCTTTCAGTTTCTTCTGTTGCCCCGCCACCGGAGCGTTTAACGGGTTTCATAGCCTTACCAAACCGCCAGCTAAAGCTGATTCGGGCCACCCTGGAATCCCATTTTACGGCAAAAGGCTCATCCGAATTCTGGAAAGTGGAGTACCCGGAATAATTCTGGGTGTAAAACATATCCCTTATCGTCAGGCGGATGGTTCCCTTATTTTTCAGTACCTGCTTTGAGATTCCAGCCCCCATTTCGCCCTGGGGTGTCAGTGTTTCCTGCAGATCGATCTGGCTGTTGGAAAGGTAATAACCGCTCAATTCGGCTGCCCAGCCTTTGCCGAACTGGAACTGGTTATTCAAACTGATATTCACCTGGTTCACCGTAGCTTTAAAAGGTGCCCAGATAAACCCTTCGATTATTTTATGATTATAGACCACCGAAGATGTCAGGCTCCACCATTTTGTAATGGGGAGTTGCAGGCTGGCGGAGACACCGAAATTGTGAAACTCCCCCACATTTCCCCTGGTGTAAATGATGATATTCTTATTCACATTGCTGCTGTTGGAATCAATGACGAATATCTGGGAAAAATAATCTTTCAGGTAGCTGTAAGAAACCCCTGTTGACAATACCCCTTTATAAGTATGTATCAACTCCATGTTCCAGGTGTACTGCGGCCTGATAAAAGGATTACCACCTTCAAAAGTGTATTTATTGATCGTTACAATGAATGGATTAAGATTTTGGAATTGCGGACGATCAATCCTTCTGCCAAAACGCAGCGTAAAAGTATTATTGCTGTCGGCAGCATAGGAAACAAAGGCTGAAGGAAAAAGACTTCCATAATTCTTTGTGAAGGACGAATCTTTCACCACCGTGTTTCCCAGTTGATTGGCTTTGTACGTTGTAAACTCATACCGCAACCCGGCCTGCCAATGCCATTTTCCCTTCTCAGCATCAATACTGCTGTAGGCTGAATGTATTTTTTCATCATACAGGAAGTGATTACTCCTGCTCAGGTCAGCCTGCCAGCCAATGCCTTCATTAAAATAATATTCAGCGAGGTTGTCTGTGTTTGTAACAGCCGTTTTCAATCCGGCTTCCCAAAGTAATTGTTTGAAACGTTTGGAGTAATCCAGCTTTGCTGTAAAAATATTCAACTCGGAAGGTATATCTCCTTTGGTCCCAAAGACAGTGCTACCCGGGGCCTGCAGTTGTGTTTCGAAATACTGGTTGCCTTTAATATTGAATTGAATGTAATCAATATCAAATGCAAGTTCACTGCTCTCCGTAAAACTATGACGGCCGTTTAAATTGATACCCGCCCTTTTAAAGTCACTGTTCCTGTTGCCCCTTGTAATAATGGTGGAGTCTATAACATAAGACGGGGACATCCAGTCAATAATACTGAAGCTGCTGGTCCTGCGTTCATTTAAATTGCCGGTAAAGGCAATACCAAGTGTGGTTTTTTTACCTGCAAAAAAATCTGCCCCAACTTTCAGATTATGTGCATTGATCTTTGTCCGTGTCACATTGGGTTGATCTAATAAAAGTGAATCCTCCCCATTCGTATTAAAATATTTCCTAAGTGCCTCAATGGTCATTCGTTCCTTACCTCCTCTCATGCCATAATTCAAATAAAAGTTCCACTTCCCGGTCCGGTAGTTCATATTGAAACTGTTATTGATCTTGGTAAAAAATCCCTGGCCAAGACTCAGGCTGAGCGAACCGTTAAATCCTTTTTGTTTATTCTTTTTTGTGCGGATATTAATGATGCCGGCATTACCCGCTGCATCATATTTTGCCCCTGGATTTTCTATCAGTTCTATCACATCCACCTGTGAGGCATTCATACCCGACAGGTAAGCCTGCAATTCAGCACCATTCAGTTGTGTTTGTTTTCCATCAATCAATACCATTACCTGTGGTTTTCCTTTCATACTGATATTGCCATCTCTGCCAATGGTGATACCGGGTGATTTTTCCAATACATCCATTATGGTTGCACCAGCATTGGTAATACCTGCTTCTACGTTGATCACTGTTTTATCGGGTAAAAACTGGACCAATGGTTTTTTAGCAGTTACTGTTACGTCCTGCAATAAAACATGATCCGGCATCAAAATGATCGTGTCATTTATTTCCTGTTGGTTTACCAGGTTCAATATACCAGAAACATGGTCGTTGAAGCCCAGTAACCGGACCCTGATCAAATACTTACCGGGAACCAATTGATCAAAATAAGCGAGGCCCAGGGCATCTGTAGCGGAACTCTTTACAACAGACGAGTCGTTGTTCAGTAATGCTACTGTAGCTTCCTGAAGAGCCAACTTGTTTTCGGTTATAACTTTTACCCGTACCTGCCTGTTATTTCCAGGCTGGGCCAAAAGAGATAAACCGCAAAGAAGAAAAGTGATACAACTTAAAAAAAGGCGCATGGGCATGATTCAGGCTCTAAATTATCAAAGCCTGCCCAAGTTGAGGTTTTTTTTATTCCAGCGGTGTAAAAGGCCTGTGGACAGTCCAATACCCCTTTTTGCCCAATTGCCTGTTTTCAGATAACTTCGCTGCTCGTTATTATTTCTGTTTACCAATCAAT
>CALRSN020000337.1:0-3945 GCA_943370865.1 Bordetella parapertussis | reverse complement strand
GTTGATCCATTCAATACACAGATCATTGCCGGTATTGCCGGTAATGTGATCAAAGCAGATTTTGGCAGCGGGTTATGGAATGGTGCGCCGATTGGTATTCCTTATATCGTTGTTTGCGGGAACCAGCCGATGACAACCATCTTCTTTACTGATTATGGTGATGAAAGTGATCCGGGGCCCTATCCAATACCCCTGACGGCACCCATTGAAGGAAACGGCGTTGGTGACTCACATGTGATTGCAGTGGATATTGAAAACAAAAAACTGTATGAATTATTTTATGCCCATGTGAATGGTAATCGCTGGGATGCTTCATCCGGGGCTGTATTTAATCTTAATTCTAACCAACTGAGACCGGAGACGTGGACATCAGCTGATGCGGCAGGGCTTCCCATTTTTCCAGGGTTGGTGCGGTATGAAGAAATACTGAAAGGAGAGATCGATCATCCGATCCGGTTCACCCTCACCAGCAATAATGTGAAACCCGCTTATATTCACCCGGCCCGGCATAAAGTGAACAGTACAGGCGGACAATATAGTTTACCCTTTGGTGCAAGGATACGTTTGAAAGCAAGTTTTGATATATCCGGTTTTTCAGCCACTAACCAGGTCATCTTAAGAGCTATGAAAAAGTACGGTTTGATACTGGCTGATATCGGTAGTAATCTCTATATCAGCGGGGCACCTGATGAACGATGGAATAACAATGATCTCCGTAATCTCGGGCAGCTACACGGGAGTGACTTTGAAGTAGTACAATTCAACAACTGATACTACTCCAAAGTGCAGTTATATTTCTGAGTATTAAGATCAGAATACATTCAGTACAACCAGGATAGCGTACAATACCGGGATAATCCACAAAAAGAAGGTAACAATCGCCAGGAAACATAGCAATAAGCTGATCCAGAATTTGGTATTGATCTCACCCTGGTGAAGAAAAACGGCCAGTGGCGGTAACAGGATAGCAATGATAGCGAGTAAGAGAGTATTGGTGCTGATATCACTGTCCTTTTTCTTTGCTTTCTTAAAGGCTTTGAATTCTTTCTTCAGCTCCTTAAATCTTGCTTTCTTTTCTTTATTGGAAAGAGATCGGAATTCTTCAAAAGCAGCATTGATGGTAGTAGCATCGGGCTCCTTGGCAGGAGTACTGTTACCGGAAGGCGGTACAACGATGGCAGCATAAGAAACGGGAGCTATGCTTAGTAAAGAGACGAATAATACAAGCGTCAGTAAAAGGCTGCTTTTTCTCATAGTTGGTTGGTTTTATTGATGATTAAAATAACAGGCTAAAGTTATTTCATTTCAATTGGGTGGCAAAAAAATAACCCCGTTATGAACGGGGCTATTTTCAATATTATACTCAGTTAATGATTACATGATATCCATTGCTTTTACAAAAGCCGTTGTTTGAAAAGGAAGGATCATGGTCAACCAGGGCCAGTGTGTAACAATGGCAAGAACCAATGCTGCTGTAGAAGCGAGGAAAACCAACCACCAGATACCTTTGTATTTTTTTGTTTGCTCCATTTTTCAAAGTTTGCGCAAAAATAAGGCAGCATGGTTAAATCAAAAAAAGAGATTTTACTCTTTTGCAGTTGTTTTTTTGAATAACAGGATCGGTATTGATACCAAAGCGCCGGTCAATGCAATGATCCATTTTGTTGCTACCACAAAATGAAAAAAGCCAAATTCATTTCCAATCTGCGGATTGTTTATCCATTTCAGCAGGTAGCTGTTTTCCGTGATGTCTAAACCCCAGGCAAGTAATTGCAGTATGGCCAGCAGGCAGAGTAATTTCTTCAAGGCACCTGGCTTAAACTTAGCGGAAGCCATCATGCATAAAGCGGCAATGCCGGGGAAGATGCCGGCCATAAAAACAAAATCAAAGCTCAGGTGGTAGCGGAGAATGGTGCTGACCGGCTGATCAAGTCCCGCCAGGATCGCCATAACTTTCTCCTTAGGGTAAAACAGTTCCAGGCCCATAATGGTAAATTTTTCGCCCTGTACCAGCAGGTCGTTTTCCATCCATTTCATACAAAAGGCAGCGGCTACTGCCAGCCCGAGACAGAAGAGGAAAAGTTTTTTCCAGCGTTTTTGGTTTGAAATCATACGTTTGCGGAGATTTTTTTAAAGGATTGTTCCAAATAAAAGTACGAACAGTCGATGTTTTTTCTATATTCGTATTCAATGTGTTTAAAGGACACGACGATTTTAGGATTCAGACACATATCTAACGATTGACGACCATGAGACTTCAGTTTTATTTACGCTTTCATACCCAGGTTGGCCAGAGTTTGTGGATCAGCGGGAATGCAGAGGAATTAGGAAATGATGACCCCCAGCAGGCCCTGGCTCTTGAATACCTGAACGAGGAATTCTGGCAGGTTAGCATCGAGATCAGGAAAAAAGATGTTGAGAAAAGTATCCGGTATAAATATTTTCTGAAAAATGAAGATGGCGAACTGATCGGTGAATGGGGTAATGACAGGCTTGTTGATGTGTTCCGGAAGGAACTGCAGGAAATACAAATGGTAGATACCTGGAACCATGCCGGGGAATATGAAAACGTTTTCTTCTCGCTTCCTTTTAAGAATGTTTTGCTTGAACAACCCACTCCTAAAACCAAAGGAAAGGCTGATAAAAATTACACTCACCTCTTTAAAGTAAAAGCTCCTCTTTTAAATAAGAACGAGATCGTTTGCCTGTTGGGCAGCGGCGAAACCATGGGCGACTGGGCAACAGAGAAACCGCTGTTGCTTTCGAAAGAAGAAGATTGGTGGGTGGCGAGACTTGATCTGAAAGAAAATGGTTTCCCCGTAGCCTACAAATATGGCGTCTATGATACCGGCGAAAAGAAATTTATCCGCTACGAAGATGGAAATAATCGTTTCCTCTTTAGTGATGGCGGAAAGAAGAAGATCACTGTCCTTCACGATGGATTTGTTCATATTCCCAATAATACCTGGAAAGGTTCGGGAGTAGCAATCCCGGTATTCAGTCTCCGCAGCCGTAATAGTTTCGGAGTAGGAGAGTTCACGGATATCAAATTGCTGGTTGACTGGGCCAAGCAAACCGGGTTAAAACTCGTACAGCTGTTACCGGTGAATGATACGACGGCCACTAATACCTGGCTGGATTCTTACCCTTATGCAGCTATTTCAGCATTTGCCTTACATCCGCTTTATATTAATTTGTCGCAGGTGGCCGGTAAAGAACAAGCTGCAAAGATCAGTTCACTCAAGAGAAAGCAAAAACAACTGAATGACTTGCCGGCAGTTGATTACGAAGCCGTGATGAAGTATAAACTTTCTGTATTGAAAGAATTGTATGAGGAAGCTGGTGAAGAATGCCTGACATCTGATGATTATAAAAAATTCTTTGAAAGAAATGGTCATTGGTTACTGCCGTATGCTGCCTTTAGCTATTTCAGGGATAAATATGGCTGTTCTCATTTTGAAGAATGGAAAACAAACGGAACCTATAAGAAAGAAGAGGTAGAAAAAATATTTAACTCTCATTCAGTTGCTGCCAAAGCCATGAAGATGTATTGCTTTATTCAGTACCATCTTCACCTGCAATTAAAAGAAGCAGCAGACTATGCGCATAAAAAAGGGATCATCCTGAAAGGAGATATCCCGATTGGTATCTACCGGCATGGTTGTGATGCCTGGACTGATCCGGAACAATACAATATGGACTGGCAGGCTGGTGCACCACCGGATGATTTTGCTGCCGTCGGACAGAACTGGGGTTTTCCAACTTATAACTGGAAACGTATGCAGGAAGATGGCTTTGCCTGGTGGAAACAGCGTTTCGAACAGATGAGTGACTATTTTGATGCCTTCCGTATTGATCATATACTTGGGTTCTTCCGTATCTGGAGCATTCCTGCTGATGCCGTGCAGGGTATCATGGGGCGTTTTGTTCCCTGCCTTCCGGTAC
>CALRSN020000336.1:0-3955 GCA_943370865.1 Bordetella parapertussis | reverse complement strand
TTGAACTCTATCAAAGCCAGGTAAATCTATCACACCGCACTTCACAAAGTATTTTACTGCAGCAATATTCTACACCTGCGCCCATTGGTTATTTAGCAGGTGTGTTTTGTGAGATTGATAAACTTCAGTTCAATGGAGGCTTTGCTTTTGAACCATCAGCAGGCAATGGCTTATTGACTATTGCTGCCAAACCTGAAAGAGTATATGTAAATGAACTGGATAGTTTTCGTAACCGCAACCTGAAAACGCAAGGTTTTGCAAACGTCTGGCAAAGAGATGCCACAAAACCTTTCTTTGATGTGCAACGCACATTTATGGCAGTAATGACAAACCCACCATTTGGCAAAATGGAAACGGAAGTTATGTTTGATACTTTTCCGATTAAACCCTTAGAGCATGTGATGGCTTTAAGGGCCTTAGACTGCATGGTTGATACTGGTAAGGCAGCCATCATCATTGGTGGCCATACTACCTGGGATGACAAAGGCAGAATCACAGCAGGTAAAAACAGGATTTTCTTTAACTACCTATACAGTCGCTATCATGTGGCTGATGTAATCAATATTGATGGCGCAAAACTTTATTCAAGACAGGGAACATCTTTTGATGTCCGCCTGATTTTGATTAATGGCAGAAAACAAACAGCATCTGGTGCAGCACCTGTTTACAATCCCGATAAAGACCATGAAGTAAAAGCCTTTGATGAGCTTTTTCAAAGAGTGATGGAAAGCCTCTCCCTTACCCTCTCCAAAGGAGAAGGAATAAAAACAGAACCTATGAAAAAAAATATTTCTTCATTAGAACAGGAAGCACAGAATTTAATGAAGCTGTTTAAAGCCCCTCCTTCGGAGGGGTTGGGGGAGGCTCTCGGAGCGCCTTACGAACCAGCATCCGAAAGTTGTGTCGTATTAAATACACAAGTGCCCGACAGTATGGCTTTTGAAACAAGACAGGCTGTACTAAGTATAAAAGAAGAAGTTGGCGGAGATATTGACAACTTTGTTCGCCACCGCTTAAAATATCCTAATAAAGCTGCGCTGTGTAAAGTTTTATCTGCTGAACAGATTGATGCGGTGGCAATGACTATTTATAATATTGAAGCAAGAAGCCAGGGCATGATTATCGGCGACCAGACGGGTATTGGGAAAGGACGGGTTGCTGCTGCTATGATACGCTATGCAGTGAACCAGGGTGTCAAGCCGGTATTTCTTACAGAAAAAGCAAACCTGTTCTCTGACATTTACCGTGATTTATCAGCCATTGGTTCAGGACATTTAAAGCCACTGATTGTAAACAGCAAGGAATCCAAGACAGATATAAAAGATGAGGATGGTGAAGTTATATACCAGGCACCGTCTCCCACCGAGCAGCAAAGTATTATCAGTTCGAGAACCGTATCTGCGCAATATGATTTTGTACTGGCTACCTATTCGCAGTTTAATTCTCCAGAAAAGAAACCCGAAAAACCAAACTTTCTCCGGGCTATTGCTGATGATAATATTTTTATCATGGATGAAGCACATAATTCCAGTGGCTCATCCAATACGGGTGAATTTCTGCAAGGTGTTGTTTCAAAAACCAAAGGTGTTGTATTCCTGTCAGCCACATTTGCGAAGCGACCCGACAACATGCCCATCTATGCTATGAAAACTTCCATTGCCGATTGCAATATGAGCAGGGATGATTTGGTGGAAGCTATTACAAGAGGCGGCGTGGCATTGCAGGAAGTGTTATCCTCACAATTGGTTGCTGAGGGACAAATGGTGCGCAGGGAAAGAAGTTTTGAAGGAGTGGAAGTAAATTATTTGTCTTTAGATACTAAGTCAGAAGAACACCGTGCCATTGCAGATAACATTACTGATATACTCCGTGATATTATTGCCTTCCAAACAAACTTCGTGGATGCACAGGTAGAGGAACTGGATAAAATTGCAGTAGCTGAAGGCAAAGAAGTTGCACTGCGTGAAGGTACTTCACAAGCTGGCGTTGATAATCAACCTTATTTTTCCAAAGTGTTCCAGGTAATTAACCAGATGCTTTTTTCTTTAAAGGCGGAAGCAGTCGCTGACCAGGCAATTAAAAGATTAAAGGAGGGAAAAAAGCCGGTGATTGCCTTCGCTTCTACAATGGGCAGCTTTATTGAATCAATGGAAAATGAACAGGGCGTTCCGGTTGGTGATGGCGATACTATCAATGCTGATTTTAGTGAAGTTCTTAAAAGAGGGTTAGATGGTATTTTACGTTATTCCGAAAAAGATGTGGACGGCAATGCTATTCACAAAAAATTTGAATTAAGTGAACTGCCGCCGGAAGCTCAAACCGAATACCACCGAATACTGGGAAAGATAAATAACGTCTCAACGGGTATTACTATTTCCCCGATTGATATTATCATCAAGAAAATAAAAGACGCCGGCTACAGTGTCGCCGAAGTAACAGGCCGTAAGTATGAACTGCAACTCAACTGGAAGGGCAGTAAGGCTTTGATACTGGCAAGAAAACGTATCAATACCAATGATGCTTTCCGGCAGTTCAATAATAATGAAGTGGATGTGCTGATGATTAACCAGTCCGGCAGTACCGGCGCATCTGCACATGCCATACCTACGGCTAAAGTTTCCAAAGAGCAGGTAAAGCAAAGGGTAATGATTGTGCTGCAGGCAGAGCTGGACATTAATACGGAAGTGCAAAAAAGAGGCCGCGTCAACCGAACCGGGCAAATCTTAAAACCGATTTATGACTATGTAACGTCCGCCATCCCGGCTGAAAAAAGGTTGATGATGATGTTACAGAAAAAACTGAAGTCATTAGATGCAAACACTACCTCCAATCAAAAGCAATCCACGAAGATTTTAGATGTGCCAGATTTCTTAAATAAATACGGCGACAAGATTGTGAAGGACTACCTAATGGAGAATAAGGATGTAAATGAATTACTGGACGACCCATTGCATTTGAAAGATTCCAAGGCTGATAGCGGCAGTAGTGAATCGCAAACATTGGAAGATGCGGCACATAAAGTTTCTGGCCGGGTAGCTGTTTTATCTACTAAAATGCAGCAGGATTTTTATAATGAGATTGCGGAACGCTATAATGATTATGTAGAGTACCTGAAACAAACCGGTGATTATGATTTGGAAGTGGAAGCCATGAACCTGGAAGCTGAAACGGTTTCTTCTAAGGTAATAAAAATGGGCAAAGGCAGTGACAGCGCCTTTGGCGATGACAGTACGCTGGAGACCGTCCGTGCCAATGTGTTGAAAAAGCCTTTTTCCAAAACAGAACTGGAAAATCTTATCAATGAATCATTAAAAGGTAATGACCCTCATAAACTACAGGATAAACTGGTGGAAGATTATGAAGCATCTGTGGCGGAAAGATTGAAAGAGGAAGAAGCTGAAACCGAAGCCAAGTATGATGAGCTGATAAAAAATGTCCCCGGTGAAAAGAAGATTCAGAAGATATTGGAAAAGCAGGGCGAGGGAGCATGGCGGCAGGCTGTCGCAGAAAGAGAAAAAGAATTGACTGGCGCAAAAGAACTGCAATTACAAAATCTCAAAAAGACCTTTGATAACCGAAAGCAGTATATAGAAAAAGCCTTCCGGTTTTTCTATATCAGCCGTAATATCCGTTATCCCATTGAAACTTACAATGGCGGTAATGAGTTGGTGCCAGCCGTGTTTTTAGGATTTGTAATTGATAAGAAAAAGAAGAACCCTTATGCTCCTTCAGCAATCAAACTGCGTATTGCTATTGCCAACAGTTCTAAATACCTGGCCATCCCGGCATCTTACTCAGAAGATATAATGACAATCATTGGTGCAAGTGCAGATATATCTCAGCCCAGCATGAATGTTTTACTGCATGAGTGGGAGAAATACACTAAGGAAAACAACACTGACCGACGTATCCGCCACATCATCACCGGTAACCTGCTGCAAGCCTTTTCTGATTT
>CALRSN020000335.1:0-3956 GCA_943370865.1 Bordetella parapertussis | reverse complement strand
GAACTTTGTAGTTGGGAATGATATTTATAATGCTAATAAACTGGAATGGACTGATGGAGCATTTTCTAATTTGAATATGCTGGACATTATGAAAGACAGGTGGACCAATATCAATGACCAGGGACAGGTGGTAACCGATCCGACTGCATTAGCTAAACTGAATGCGAATGCCAAAATATGGTCACCGGTAAGGGTGCAGCGCTGGTGGTTGCATTCATGGGCGGTGGAAGATGGCAGTTACCTTCGTTTTAATAACGTTACTGTTGGTTACACCTTACCGAAGAATGTACTGTCGAAAATGAAAATATCCACCTTCAGGATGTTCTGTACGGTAAATAACCTGGCAACCATCACCAACTATTCTGGTTATGATCCCGATGTAACGGCCAGGAGATCTGATCCATTAACGCCAGGCGTTGATTTTGCTGCTTATCCAAGATCAAGAACATGGGTATTTGGCGTAAACCTTACTTTCTAATAAACTAAACGATTGCAATATGAAAATCAAGTTTTATCAATCAATAGCAGCCGTTTCACTGGTTGCAGTATTGACAACCGTTGGTTGTAAAAAATATACAGAAGTAGAACCTGTTTCACAGTATAGCATCCCGCAGGCTTTTTCGGATGTATCAAATGCCACCAATGCACTGATTGGTGTATATGATGAGCTGCAGGGTGATAATGGATATGGTATCCGCATCAGCATGTATTATCCTTATGATTCGGATGAGGGTATTGTAAGCGGAAATATTGATAACGGCCGCCGTGGCGTGGGTCGCTACCAGTTATTGCTTACCAATTCCGAGATAGCCAATCCTTTCCGCCAATTATACCGTGGTGTGGAAAAAGCAAATCTTTGTATTGAGCAAATACCGTTAATGCCGCAGTATACAGGCGGATCAGCAGCTGACCAGGCCTTACTTAAGCGTTTACATGGAGAGGCATTGGTATTAAGAGCACAATATTTATTTCAATTGATGCTGAATTGGGGTGATGTGCCAGCACCCATGATACCTGCATATAAACAACCTGATCTTTTTATTCCTCCTACTGACAGAGACTCAACGTATGATAAACTGATAGCTGACCTGGCTGTTGCAAGAGACCTGTTGCCCTGGAGAACAGATGCCGGCCCGAGAAACGAACGCATCACTAAAGGTGTTGCTAAAGCGCTGAGAGCAAAAATGGCCTTATTCCGTGGCGGTTATTCTTTACGTAAGAACGGACAGATGGAACGCAGAAGCGATTTTCTTACCTATTATAACATAGCAAAGCAAGAATGTGAAGAATTGATGGCAAGAAGAGATCAGCATACGCTGAACCCCAGCTATTCAGATATCTGGAGAAAAGTAACTTCTTTCACGTATGACCCGCAGGGGGAGATCATTTTTGAAGTAGGTGCCGGTGGAGGTAACGGAAACAGTGATAGCCGTATGGGTAACTATGATGGTCCAAATCTGAGCAATGCATCAAGATATGGGGCTGGTGGTGGCGGTATTGTAATGCTGCCCAACTATTTCTATGCTTTTGATTCAGTTGATACACGCCGTGATGTAACAGTTACGCATTACCAGGTTACATCTGCTACCAATATTAAAAGTCAGCGTCGGTTAGGTGAATTGAATACTGGTAAATACCGTCGTGACTGGAGGGTTCCCTTATTGCCAGGTACTGTATTGAACGTAGGCTACAACTGGGCTATGATCCGGTTTGCCGATGTATTATTAATGTATGCAGAAGCAGTGAATGAGATCAATAACGGGCCGAATGCAGCCGCTATTGCTGCTTTTGAAGAAGTTAGAAAAAGAGCCTATGCAGGAAACACAGGCCTGATCGGTACGACGCCAACTGACAAAGCAGGATTCTTTAATGCGATCGTGAATGAACGCTTACTCGAATTTGGTCATGAAGGTATCCGTAAATATGACCTGCTTCGCTGGAACCTTTTAGCGGCAAAAATTGCAGAAACCAGAACAAAGATCCAGCAGATCAGGGACCGGGTAGCACCTTATAATAATGTACCACAGTATATTTATTGGAGAAATAATGGTGAAGAAATTCAGTATTATGCAGGCGTTGGTGCGCCGGCTACTGCGCAGCCATTCTGGAGACCCACACAGGTTCCTTCACCAACAACAGGCTGGACAAGAACTGACTGGGCACAACATTTAACAACAGCCAGTGCTATTGATGGCAAACCATTGTGGCAGGGTTTTGCTTCGTTCTTTGTTCCGGGTAAAAGTGAATTATTCCCGTTTGACCAGGCTACTCTTTCTTCTTACCAGGGGAAGCTGCAGCAGAACCCTGGTTATTGATGAATATTATGTAAACGATTCTCGTGTGTTTTCTTAAAGGCTGCTTATCCGAAGTAAACCTGTTTAGCAGAGGCAGGATTACCCAGTGGAATAAGCAGCCTTATTTTTACCGGTTACGTCTGTTTCAATACAAACAACCATGACGACATTTAAAAAGATAGTTACAAGCAGCTTATGCGGACTTTTGTTACTGTCGTGTAATGCACAAAAACAGGCTATGCCCGCTACTGAAACTGATCAGCCAATTGCTTTTCCCGGCGCAGAAGGGTTTGGTAAATTTGCAACAGGCGGCAGGGGAGGAACGGTTTTTATTGTTAGCAACCTTAATGATAATGGACCGGGAAGTTTCCGGGAAGCAGCTGAAGCAAAAGGAAAACGCATCATCGTTTTTGCCGTATCCGGTACTATACACCTGGAATCAAAACTATCTATAAAAGGAGATGCGACCATCGCCGGGCAAACAGCCCCGGGAGATGGAATTTGCCTGGCAGATTATGCTGTTGGCCTTGGTGGCGATAATATCATCCTTCGTTATTTGCGTTTCCGCATGGGCGACAGGTATCAAAGCCAGAAAGGAATGGTAGATGGCAGTGGCGGAGATGATGCATTCAGCGGGTTCAAAAGAAAACATATCATTATTGACCATTGCAGCATGAGCTGGAGTACAGATGAGGTATTTTCTGTGTATGGAGGCGACAGCACTACATTACAATGGAACATGATCAGTGAACCATTAAACTATTCCTATCATTTTGAAACCGGGGATAAAGACTGGGAACATCATGGTTTCGGTGGTATCTGGGGCGGCGTTCATTTATCAGCACACCATAATTTATTTGCGCATTGTATCAATCGTACTCCCAGATTCAATGGCATACGACACACGCCAACAGAATTCGTTGATTACCGGAATAACGTTATTTATAACTGGGGAGGTAATAATATTTATGCCGG
Organism: Bordetella parapertussis; assembly: GCA_943370865.1. Taxonomy (GTDB): domain Bacteria; phylum Bacteroidota; class Bacteroidia; order Chitinophagales; family Chitinophagaceae; genus CADEDV01. The sequence goes on along the minus strand of CALRSN020000335.1, from coordinate 687 downwards.
GGAAGGCGGCGATTATAATATCGTGAACAACTATTATAAATACGGGCCAGGTACTAACAAAAATGTACGATTCCGGATCGTGAACCCTGGTCGTAATGAAAAGATCGGGTTTGGAAAGTGGTTTGTAGATGGGAACTATGTGGATGAAGCTAAGGATATCAGTAAGAATAACCGGCTCGGTATCCAGATGGGAAATGGTGGTACGGAGGAAGATAAAAAAAATACGATCATGGATAAACCTCATCCTGCTGTTGCCATACCTGCACAAACAGCTGTTGATGCATATGAGACAGTACTGAAATCAGTGGGAGCCAGTTATAAAAGAGATACATTAGATGAGCGAATTATTAATGATGTAAAGAATAGGACAGGTAAATTCATTGATGTGCAGGGAGGATTTCCGCATGGCACGGGGTATGAAGTGACCATCAGTGCATGGCCGGTATTGAAACAGCTGGTTGCACCTGCCGATACTGATAAAGACGGCATGCCCGATGAATGGGAAAAAAAGCAGGGATTGAATCATGCTGACCCATCAGATGCGGCAAAAAATAAACTGCATTTTCATTATACAAACATTGAAGTATATATTAATGGACTGCTGAAATGAAAAAGATACTCATCATTCCTGTAGCTGTTTGTTTGCTGGGGTTTATTTTACCTGCTAAAAAGAAAATAAAAATATTC
>CALRSN020000334.1:0-3959 GCA_943370865.1 Bordetella parapertussis | reverse complement strand
GATCTCAATATTACCAACATAATACTTCACGAGTTTCACACTGTCAAAGCCCGGCCGCATCCTGATTTCCAGGTTGGCGGTTGGCTTTAGCCGTCTTTCTTTTAATTTCTGTAAGAGTTCTATCTGCTCAAAGGGATCAAGAGAGGGTTGTAATAAAGCAACATCTAAGGTATCCCAAACACCGAGCAGGTCTTCTCTTCCAAAACGGAGAAACCCATTGTTCCGGTATAAGTCAACAAGGCGGTCAAATTCAGCCGAGATAATGCCTTTGGCAAAGGGCATTCCTTTCGAGAGATAAGATTCTTTCAGGTTGGCTTTGGTCAGGGATTGCAATTCAGCCTGGTTATGATGATATTTGGGAGAATCAATTCTGTAAGCGATCGAATCCAGTCTTGTCAGTAAACCCGTTTTCACATCAAAGATCACATTCACCCGGTACTGGTCATCTTTTGAACCGGCTGTATCAATCTTTGTTCTGTACCCAACCGAGTCATAAAAATAGCCGAGTGAAACCATCAACGCCTTCATATAGGTGACGGACTTATCGGCATTCATACTGTTATAGACGGGGGGCTTATTTAATATTTGCCTGTTGAAACCGCCACTGGATACCAGTTTTCTTTTCGTTCTTACACCAATACTGTCATCCAGTTGGTTTTCCAGGGCAGATTCAAGGTCTGATTTTTCCTGTTCTGTGAGATTACCTTCTACGTTAATATTATATTCGTACACAAATGGCGTATTCCGGGGATAATTTTTGGGAATGACGGCACAGGAATAAAAAGTAATGGTAACAAGGCCGGCGATCATTGCTCGTAAAAGGTAGCGGGTAAAAAGTGGCTGGCCGTTGAACATAAATTGATAAAAGAGTTGCAATGCTTGTAAAATCGCAGGTCAAATATATCCAAAGTTTAGGCCAGAAAAAATCAAGAGATGAATCCGGGGCTTTTATTGCAGAAGGCCCGAAGATCGTCAGTGAGCTATTGCAGGAGATACCTGGCCAGGTGCAGCAGGTATTGGGCCTGAAAGAATGGTTAACTGATCATGCAAAATTGCTGAACGGAATAGTGACAATTGAAGTTAGCGAGGCAGAATTAGAAAAAATTTCACAACTGCAAACAGCTAACCAGGTGCTGGCAGTGTTGAGAAAGTTTGATAAAGTCACTGAAATAAATCTGAACAATAAACTCACATTGGCCTTAGATACCCTACAGGATCCCGGTAATCTGGGAACCATCATCCGCATTGCCGATTGGTTTGGTATCGAATACATCATTTGTGATCATGATAGTGCAGATCAATATAATCCGAAAGTGGTGCAGGCTACTATGGGAAGTATTGCCCGGGTGAAACTGCTGTACACTGATCTAGCCGGTTGGTTGGCGGAGCAAAAGACAACTATTTATGCAGCTGCACTCGAAGGAGAGAATATAACAACCATGCAAAAGCCGGTTGAAGGTATTATCGTTATCGGCAACGAATCAAAAGGCATCAGCCCGGATATACTGCAATTGGTTACAAAAAAGATCACTATACCACAAAAAGGGAAGGCAGAATCATTAAATGCTGCGGTGGCAACAGGTATTATACTTTCTCATTTGACTACCTGAAATGAATGGCTTTCACCGGCTGCACTTTCCTGACCAGGAAAGACGGAATCAGCAGGATAAGCAGGCAAACCACTAAAGTGATAATACCGATCAAACCCACTTGCCACCAGATGATCTTTACGGCGGCTTCACTCATGTAATAAGCTTCTTCTTTCAGTTTGATGAAACCTGTTTGTTGTTGCAGGTATAGAAATCCCAATGCGAATACAGTTCCAATGAGGATGCCTGTGATCGTAATGATCAGCGAATGACGGAGAAATATTTTTTGAACGGTCCAGTCAGAGGCACCCAATGATTTTAAAATACCGATCATTTTTATTCTTTCCAGCACTAAAATGATAAGACAGGTAATAAGGTTGATCACCGCTACAAAGATCATGATCCCGATCAGCACATTACGGGTCACATCCTGCATATTGAGCCAGTCAAAAATATTGGGCGATATATCTCTTGCACTTTGTGTGTCCCAGGTAGGAGGGAAACCTTCTGTTTCATAAAGATCAATAACGGCTGTATTAATCTGCCGGTAATCGTTAAGAAAGATTTCGTAACCACCGATCTCGTTTTGCTTCCAGAAATTCAGCCGGCGGATCAGTTTGATATCGGCAATGGCAAAGGTTTTGTCGTATTCTTCAATTCCTGTTTTGTAAATAGCACTAATGGTCAGCTTATCAGCCCGGATATTTACACCCGATCCGTCTTCTTCGCTGCCGCCGGGCCGGATAAAATAAATATTGATCTTATCATTAAGTTTAAGCTGTAACTGCTCGGCAGTGTAAGCAGAGATCATGATCTCCCGGCTGTAAGTGCTGTCGTTAAAACGGATGGGCTTGCCATGTTTGATAAAAGAGTTGAAATTGGCCCAGTCATAGGTACTGTCCACCCCTTTTACCAGTACCCCTTCTATCTCATCTTTTGTTTTCAGGATCGCATACTTGGTGGCAAAGGGATGAATGGCTTTGACCCGGCTGTCTTTTTTCATCAGTGTTACCAGCGAATCATTCTGAATGATCGGGGTTTCTTCAGCCAGTATGGAGCGGTCCACCTGTTTTTCCTGCACCCGGATATGCCCGAGAAAGCTGAATACTTTCTGGCTCACCGTTGCCTGGAAGCCATTGGCAAAAGATAAGGTAATGATCATCACAGCCACACTGATCACCGTGGCCACAATGGACAGCCGGATGATGAACCTGGAAAATGATTTCTGCTGATTAAATGCGATGCGGTTTGCTATAAAGCCTGCAACCTTCAAATTGATTAGTTTGTCTTCTTCAAAAATAAGCCGGTAAAAAAGATTTATCTGCTTTTTCAGGCAATTTTTCACAATATTGTGTGTTCTTACAAATTACCACTGGCAGGATGAAAAGGATCATTTTACTGTTACTACTATGCAAGGGATTTACGGCTGCTGCGCAGCTGGCCGATCATATTTACCAGCCGAATATTCATTCGGTCAAGTTGTTCAAGTATGGTGATATCTACAGCTACCCGGTCATGAACCTTAACAGTGGCGAGCAGTTTGAACTGCATTTTGATGACCTGGATGCAGATGTGAAGAATTACTATTTTTCCTTCCAGCTTTGCAATGCCGACTGGACGCCTTCCAGCTTATTTACCTTCGATTATACTAAAGGTTTCCAGAGTCAGCGGATCAATACTTATCGCAATGCTTCTATTTCATTTACCCGTTATACCCATTACCAGGCCATGGTGCCCGACCGCAACAGTGTGCCTACCCGTTCGGGTAATTATTTATTGAAAGTGTTCCTGAATGATGATACATCAAAGCTGGTATTTACCAAACGGTTTTTAGTGGTGGATAATAAAGTGTCATTGGCAGCCAGGATGATGCAGCCCTTCGGCGGCACTTATTTCCGGACACACCAACGGGTGCAGGTGACGGTGAATACCGCTACGGCCAAACTGAATATTTTCTCCCAACAAGACCTGAAGCTGCAGGTGGTACAAAATTATACATGGCCAACAGCAGTCTATCTTGACAGGCCAACGATTTACAGGGGTAATTATTTTGAATACAGTGATGATGCACTTTCATTTCCTGCAGGCAGGGAATGGAGATGGATCAACCTCTCAAGTGTACGATTGATGAGTGACCGGATGAGGGATATCCTGAAAAGCCATAACCGTATTGATGTGCTGGTGAAACCGGATGGAGAAAGAAACCAGCAGGTCTATGTATATTACCGGGATAACAACGGGTTATTTACGATAGAAAATGAAGATGGCAATAATCCATACTGGCAAAGTGATTATGCCTATACCCATTTCACATTTGTGCCACCGGGCAACAGGGCTTATCCCGGCCGTAATATTTATTTGTTTGGCGAA
>CALRSN020000333.1:0-3969 GCA_943370865.1 Bordetella parapertussis | reverse complement strand
TGATATTCAATTCTTCCATGATATCATCCTGGGTCAAAGGATCGGGACTGATAAGCAACAGGGCATGGATCTGTGCCATGGTGCGGTTGATACCCCAATGGGTGCCAAAGGCTCCCCAACTGCTGATGAATTGTTGTTTGGCTTCTATTAGTTTCATAGTATAAAATTACCAACCTGATTCCGAATTTTCAAAATTTATTGAAAATATATTCTTTTGGGCTCTTGAATTATTACCGAAATGTGCTGGTTTTATCAAATGGAGAGATTAGTTAACTTGCCGTATGAAGCAATTTTTATTCGTGCTGACCCTTGTCATTACGCTGAACATATCAGCACAGGTGCAACCCTTTCGTTTCGCTTTTATTTCCGATACACATATCGGTTCGCCCAATGGTGCAGCCGAAGAAGATCTTCGCCGCACGGTCAGGGATATTAATGGCATGACAGGTATTGCTTTTGTTGTATTGACAGGAGATATCACTGAACTGGGTACTAACGAGGAATTAAAACTGGCCAAACAAATATTAGACAGTCTCAATATTCCCTGGTATATCATTCCCGGGAACCATGATACCGGCTGGAGTGAAAGTGGAGGCGTGATGTTCACTACCGTATTTGGTGCGGATAAATTCAGTTTTGAATATAATGGTATCCAATTCCTTGGTTGTGCATCCGGCCCTTATGTGCGGATGAGCGATGGCCATGTGCCCCGTGATGCCGTGAACTGGCTGGATACAGAACTTAAAAAATTAAAACCGGGTCAGCCAGTTATCTTCCTGAATCATTACCCCATGGATAACGGGCTGGATAACTGGTACGAAGTAACAGACCGGTTAAAGAAAGTAAATACCTGGGCAGTACTTTGTGGCCATGGTCATGCCAATAAGGCTATGAATTTTGAAGATATTCCCGGTGTAATGGGCCGGTCTAACCTGCGGGCAAAAGCTGCAGTTGGTGGTTATAACCTGGTGGATGTAAAAACGGACTCTATTTTTTTTACAGAACGAAAACCCGGCGTGGAGACCCTTAAAACATGGACGGCTGTAAAAATTGAGACCCGACAGTATGACCCTGCAAAGAAATTTCCAAGACCAGACTACAGTATCAATGCAATGTATTCACTCGTTAAAGAGGACTGGCGATTCGCTTCTGATGCAAATATTATCTCCACGGCAGCTGTGGCCGGTGATAAAGTAATAGTGGGCAATCAAAATGGTGTTGTGACTTGTTTTGATTTGAACGATGGTAAAAAGCAATGGAGTTTCTCTACAGCCGGTTCCATTTTTTCTTCGCCGGCTGTTGCAAAGGGGAATGTGATTTTTGGGTCGGGTGATGTATGGATCTATTGTGTAAATATTAAAACCGGCAAACTGGTATGGAAAAAGGGTACAGCCGCTGCGGTGCTGGGTTCTCCGCTGATCAATGGCGACACGGTTTTCATTGGCGGCAGCGATCACTCTTATCTTGCTTTAAATATTACTAACGGGCAAACGATCTGGAAATATACGGGGCTGGATGGCCCCGTCGTCAGCACTCCTTTACTATATGATGGTAAATTGATCTTTGGTGCCTGGGACCGGCATTTATATGCAGTCAGCAGTTCACACGGAGAATTAATGTGGAAATGGAATAACGGGTCTGCGATCAGGAATTATTCGCCAGCATCCTGTATTCCTGTTGCTTCGGATGGGGTGGTTTATATCATGGCACCTGATCGTTTCATCTCCGCGATTGATGCAGCAACGGGGCAAACTTTATGGCGTAGTAAAGATGGAGGTGTTCGTGAATCAATTGGGATGTCAGCAGATGGTAAATGGATATATGGGAAAAGTATGCAGGATACAATTGTGGCCTATGTAGCCAGCCGTGAACAACAAAAAGCAAGTTGGAAAATGCATGTGGGATTTGGTTATGAACATGTTCCTTCCATGCTGGTTGAAAAAGAAGGACTGATTTTCTTCGGTACAAAAAGTGGTGTGGTGTATTGCATTGACCCGGCAGAGCGAAAAACAATATGGGCCCACAAGATTGATAACTCCATGGTCAATACCGTCAGGGTGATTGATAAGCACACTTTGATCGTAACAACAATGGATGGCAAATTAGTAAAGCTGACCGCCACCGGTTATTAAAGCGAAGATTGTTGCTGTTTAGATTGTGACTTGCCAGCAAGAAATTTCTTACTTAACCATTGGTTCAATAAGGATAGCAAACCAAAAAATGTAGCTGATAAGCCAGTTCTGAAGAAAAGTCCCACATGGGTACCATCCAATAATTTAAGTAAACCACTGAATGCTAAAAAACTGATACCAGTAACAAAAAATAAGGTGGTCCAGGAAAATTCATTCATTTCACGTTCTTCCATAGATTCGTCTTTTGAATTATGCTGTAAAATAACAGCAGGAAATACGAAGTAGTATAACAGCAATAATGATTTTTCTCAGTTTAGGGTTAAACCCTTAGCCGCTGTCAATTCACTACTACTCAGACAGCAACAATATTGCTACAACCGTATTTACTGCATAAAAAAAGCTACCGGACGGTAGCTTTACTATAAAAAGGGTAGTACTTTATTTACAGTAACATGGAAAAAGGACTTTCCAATAGTTTCTTGAATGTTTGAAGGAATGCTGCACCGGTGGCGCCATCCACGCTGCGATGGTCACAACTCAGCGTTATTTTCATGACATTGCTTACACCCAATCCTTCTCCTTTTTTTACGACCACTTCCTTAATTCTTCCCACTGCCATGATACAACTGTCAGGCGGATTGATGATGGCAGTGAATTCTTCAATATCCATCATGCCCAGGTTAGAGATCGTGAATGTATTACCTGAAAACTCGTTAGGCTGTAATTTTTTATTCTTGGCTTTACCTGCTAATTCTTTGCTTTCAGCGGCTATCTGCGGGAAGCCTTTTTGGTCAGCAAAACGGATCACAGGTACAATGAGTCCATCTTCAATCGCTACAGCAATACCAATATGAATATGATGATGACGACGGATCTTATCACCCATCCAGGAGGCGTTCACGGCAGGATGCTGGCGAAGGGCCAGGGCTGCTGCTTTCACCACCATATCATTGAAACTGATCTTGACAGGACTTACTTCATTCATTTGTGTTCTTAATGCCATGGCATTGTCCATATTGATCTCCATCGTCAGGTAGAAATGCGGGGCCGAGAACTTGCTTTCTGCCAGTCTTTTTGCAATGACATTTCGTATCTGCGAATTGGGAATATCTGTATGGCCTTCTTCCCCTGCAACGGGTGCAAATACTGGTACCGGGGCAGTCGTGGCTTTTGCAGCGGGGGCTGAGGTCGTAGCTGCAGCCGCAATTTGCTCAGCGGGTTTGTAATTATCAATATCAGCTTTGATGATCCGGCCACCATCACCACTTCCGTGGATACTGTGGAGATCAACGCCTTTTTCCTGTGCTAATTTTTTAGCCAACGGAGAGGCTTTCACTCTCCCGTTTTCTGTGGAAGCAGTAGTGACTGATGCTGTAACTACAGGCTGGCTGCCGGCAACAGTTGCTTTTTCCGGTACAGGCTGACCGGCGGAAGATCCACCTCCGCCTTTTACAGCAGCAACAATTGTATTCACATCCACTTTATCTTTTTCGCCAATAATACAGAGCAGGTCATTGACTTGTATTTTCTGCCCTTTATCTGCCCCGATATATAATAAGGTCCCGTTCTTATAACTTTCGAGCTCCATTGTAGCTTTATCGGTTTCGATCTCAGCCAGCAATTCGCCTTTCTTCACCGCATCGCCTATTTTTTTATGCCAGGCCGCAATAACACCTTCGGTCATGGTATCACTTAGTCTCGGCATTAATACCACTTCCTCCATCTTTGATACATCAACAGTGGATGTTGCCGCTTGTGGAGCAGTAGTCGCCGGTGCTGTTGCTTTAGGGGCTTCTTCTTTTTTAGCAGGTGTTGCCGCAGGGGCTCCGCCGGAATG
>CALRSN020000332.1:0-3973 GCA_943370865.1 Bordetella parapertussis | reverse complement strand
TTCAAGACCAACATAAGGAATAACAGCATCTCCAAAACGGTACCAGCTGCCGAAATAGAAATTGGTGGGATTGGCTTCGTCATTATTAAGGTTCATGGCATACGCACCGCCGATCATGGTATTATTGGCTTTTGCCTGCATACTGTGGTTAGCTGCAAAATGGATCGCATTGTACGAACCTACCGGGATCTTACCACCAGCCTGTAAGGTGGTTCTTGCACTCAGCAGGAAATTCCCTTTCTGAAAACTTTCTTTCGGCCGGTTGATATGGTACATCGAAGCACCGAGGTAGAAATTATTATAACCGTTAGTACTTCCGTTATAGAAAACACCGGCATTCATATCGAAATAATGAAGATTTACCTGCTGGCTGGTGAAGCTCTCGCTGGTAACCCCGGTGAAACCAAATGGGGTCAGCTGGTCCTGGAAATAAACCTTATTCAGGTTTAAGCTCTTATTCATATACGTACCTTGGAAACCGGCACCTAACTGGTGGTAACCGTTTTCATCCAAACCTTTATGGTAGGCCAGGGATATAGCTGCATAATTATTGGTCAGTACGCCATTGCCAGCCCTATCTGTAAAACCCATGATGCCGATGCCAAACTGGTCCAGGTCGGAAATCCGGTTCTTCATGATACCAAAATCGGCAGAGATGGTAGCGGTGGTATAAGCATTATTAATGGAAGGCCACTGGTTCCGGTAATTACCAGCTATCCGGTACACCCCGTCAAACTTACCCGTCATGGCCGGGTTCATCGTTAGTGGTGACGCAAAGAATTGTGAGAAATTGGGATCCTGGGCAGTAGCGTCACTTACCAAAGCCACACAAACAATAAGGGTAGAAATCAGTTTTTTCATCTCAGCAATTAATTGTTTTTCAGTTACGGCATAGTTAGTGTACAGGCTGCTTTTCTATGTAACTCATTTAAACGTATGATTTTTCTGGAAATTGCCCCTGTAGCCGGCTAATACCTGCCCCTAACGAAATGGAAATGTAAGGTAAAAAAAAGACCCGGAAAAATGTCAAATTGCTGCTTTACATCTGCACTTTAGTGCCAAACGCCAAGTCTCCGGCATCTCCCAGCCCGGGAACGATATAGCCCTTGGCAGTCAGCTCATCATCAATATCCCCGCACCAAATGGTTACCGAAGGCTCCTCTCTCTTAACATATTCAATGCCAACCGTGCAGGCAATGGCTGCCACGATATGAATTTCTTTGGGACGACCCTCTTCTTTCAGGAAATGGATGGTTTTTACTAAGGAAGACCCCGTGGCCAGCATAGGATCGGAGATAATGACCACCCTGTTCTCCATATCGGGGCAGGAGATATAATCCAGGCTGATCTCGAAACTACCGTCTTTATGGTGCTTCCGGTAGGCAGAAATAAAGGCATTATCGGCTTTATCAAAGGCATTTAATAAACCCTGGTGCAAGGGTAAACCAGCTCTCAGGATAGTAGCCAGCACTGGCTGATCCTTAAGTAATTTGCAAGTGGCTGTTCCCAGTGGTGTCTGAATTTCTTTTTCTTCAAAAGGAAGGATCTTGCTGATCTCATAAGCAATGGCCTCACCAATACGTTCCAGGTTGCGGCGGAAACGCATCCGGTCCGTCTGCACTTCCACATTCCGGAGCTCACTTACCCAGTTGCTGATAAGACTATGTTTCTCACTTAAATTAATGACCATGCTTCTGTCAGTTTTGGATAGCAGATGATAGATTTGCTCAAAATTACGGCTTTTGTTTTGCGCAGGTTCAAATGACGATCGCTAAAATTAAAATGTTCATCAAATGGTTTACCGGGCTATTGGTTTAATGAGTGGCAGTTCGCTGGATGGGTTAGATATTGCATTTGTAGAGTTTCATGAAAACGCAGGCAGATGGACTCATGAGATATTACAGGCTGATTGTTATCCTTACCCAGCTGACTGGGTGAACCGTTTAAAGAATGCTACCTCTTTATCTGCATTGGATTACCAATTACTGCATATTGATTACGGTCATTACCTCGGGCAACAGGTCAATAGATTTATTGAGCAGCATCAACTGCATTATAAAGTGGCGCTGGTCGCTTCGCATGGGCACACTACTTTTCACCTGCCCTCCAAAAAGATGACGGCCCAACTGGGTGACGGGGCAGCCATTGCTGCGCAAATTAAATTACCGGTGGTAACTGATCTGCGGGCTTTAGATGTGGCATTCGGCGGACAGGGTGCCCCGATCGTTCCCATTGGAGAAAAATTGTTGTGGCAGGAGTATGATTATTTCCTGAACATAGGAGGGATCGCCAATCTTTCCATTAACTCAAATCCCTATATCGCATTTGATATTTGCCCTGCCAACCGGGTATTGAATATGCTGGCCGCAGATGCCGGAAAAGAAATGGATGAGAACGGGGCCATGGCTGCTTCGGGTACAATCAATAATAAGTTGTTAGAAAAATTAAATGCCCTGGATTATTATAAGCAGGCAGCCCCTAAATCATTAGCAAATGATTATGGAACTGATATTGTTTACCCACTGATCAAAGTAGCAGGGTGCAGTGTGCCTGATGCTTTACGAACCTATACAGAACATATTGCTATACAAATCAGCGAAGCCATAGCCAACAGCAGCAACCTCAAACATCAAACCTCAAACCTGCCTGGCAGGCCGGCAAATCTCAGGCTTTTAGTAACAGGAGGCGGTGCTTTTAATACTTTTCTTATACAGCAATTACAGGAAAAAGTGAAAGCAGATAATATAGAAGTGGTGGTACCGGATGCGAAACCTGTCAACTATAAAGAAGCACTCATCATGGCATTGATCGGTGTTTTGCGCTGGAGGCAGGAGTATAATGTACTGGCTTCAGTAACGGGTGCATCAAGAGATAGTATTGGTGGTGCTTTGTGGACGGGCGATCAGGCATAATTTTTTTATAACCCCAGCACTTCTCTCAATCGTACGTAACCGGTTCTGCTCACCGGTACTTTGATACCGGAACGGAGAATAGCCACATGATTATCTTTTTCATAGGGGTCAATTCTTGTGATCTGCTGCACATTGACAATATAGGAACGGTGGGAACGGACAAATTGCTGTCCATCTAGTGTTTGCTCGAAATGGTTCATCGTCTTATTTTTCAGAAAATAACCTTCACCAGTATGGACTTTTACATAATCATCTGCTGCTTCTAAATATTGTACCTCGTGAACCGGAATGATCTTGATCTTGCTGCCGTTCTTTACCACGATCCGGCTATTTTGTGACGGAGATTGAGATGCGGTTTCCAGCAGGTCCTGCGTGGCTTTTTCTGTACTTGTAGCTTTTTGCTCTTTGAATTTATTGATCGCTTTATCAAAACGTTCCTGGTTAAATGGTTTTAATAAATAATCAATAGCATGTGCTTCAAATGCTTTAATGGCAAATTCATCAAAAGCGGTTGCAAAAATTACTGCCGGGGGTTGCTCGATCAGTTCCAGCATTTCAAAACCATTGATCTTGGGCATCTGGATATCCAGGAAAATAAGATCAGGCTGGTGTTGCTGAATAGCTTTTAATCCTTCGAAACCATCATTACATTCCTGCATGATCTCAACCTGCGGGTGCTTTTGTAAATACTCTTTTACAATACTTCTTGCCAGGGGCTCGTCATCAATAATAACTACTTTCATGATATATGATTTAATACCTATAAGGTTTGTGGTATCTTAACAATGGTTGTGAAATTATTCTCTTTTGCTTCGGTTGACAAGAGATCTGTTCTGGCAAATAACAGGTAAAGCCTGCGTTGCACGGATTTTAAACCAAATCCAGTTCCTTGTTTGGGAGAGGATGTTTCCGGGTCAAAAGGATTAATTACTTTAATCACCAAGTGCTTATCCCGGATAATTGTGCTGATATGGATCAGGGTTTCTCCTGTTGTATCATACAAGCCGAATTTGATCGCATTTTCTACAATGGGTTGTAATAATAGTGCCGGTAATTTAAGC
>CALRSN020000331.1:0-3974 GCA_943370865.1 Bordetella parapertussis | reverse complement strand
AAGTGAAAGAAAGAAAAGATACTTCTTTATACTTCACCGTGAAAAGCCCTGTTTTCCCGGAACAGAAAAAGGAAAAATTGGACATGCCCCGTTTCAATTATTTTGGTGGCTATGGTGATGATGAAGAGGAGGAAACAGAAAAAGATATGCTGGAAGGCGGCGCTTACCGCAGCAAAGTGATCAGTAATGATACCACCGGTGAGAAAATATATGTATCATTCTATAAGTCACCCAGGTATTTCTATACTAAAGACAGCACCCGGCTTGATGATGATACGGAATCCGTTTCTTTCCGGGGCGATTCCACCTGGATCGTCCGGTATAAAAAGAAATATGAGATGCCCAATAAATTGAAGGTTTGGGAGACCATTCTTTCGGATACCGGCAGTAGCCGTACCCTGTGGACAAAAAGATATTATAAAGATGGGGTAGGGTTTTCACTGACAACACAATCTGATACGTTGAGTCAGCCCAGTGTATTTGTAAAATCGTTTTATGAAACCTTTGCACCCGCTGATACATTAAAAGGGATCAACCCATTCGAGAAGAAATCAGTTGTTTTCTTTGCTGATTTTATGAGCCACGATAGTGTATTACACAAAAGGGCAGTAAAGAATATTGCAACGATCGATCTTGATTCTTCTGATTTTCCGCAATTAAAGAAAGCCATTGCTTCTTTGACTTGGGAAGAGAAAAAATACCTGGGCACCAAAAAGGCTTTGATCGGTAAGCTGGATGACATTAAAACAAAAACTGCGGCCGATTACCTGAAGGAACTCTATTATGCTGCCGGTGACACAGTCGATATTCAGTACACAGCACTGGAAACATTATTGCAGCAGCAAACGCAATATGCCTACAATGTATTCAGGGATATTGTAACGGTTGAACCACCGGTGCTGGAAAAAAGCGGGAAGGGATATACGATGTATCCGCCCTTGTCAGCACTCCGGAATTTTAACCTTGATGGAGACTATTTCGGCGGCTATAAAGATGGGGATTTTCTCCGGGAGCTTCATGACTCATTGCAGCTGACCCGTACCATTTTACCTGACCTGTTGCCTTTGCTGAACCTGGACGATTATAAAAACCCCATGATGCAACTACTCGGGCAAATGGTGGACAGCAACCTGGTGAAACCAAAAGATTATGAAACCTATTTCAGCAAATTCTTTATCGAAGCCAAGCAGGAATTAAAAAAACAGGCTATTGCAGAAAAGAAAGCGGCCATTGAAAAAGCAGAAGAAAGTAAAACTGATAAAAAGAAACCCGCTTACCTGGATTATGAAGAGAAAGATGCCGGTAATGATGACTTGAGCCTCTACGCTACTTTGTTGTTGCCCTACTGGGATAGTAAACCGAATGTGCAGCCGTTGTTGCAACAGATGCTGCAGTCGAACGATAAGCGGCTTAAGTATAATACACTCTTACTGATGATGAGGAATAATAAACCTTACCCGGATAGTTTACTGACTTATTTCGGCAGCCTGGACGAATTCAGGTATGAATTGTACAGTGACCTGAAAGCAATAATGCAACTGACTAAATTTCCGGAAAAATATAATAACCACCTTGACCTCGGTAAGAGCAGCCTGGTTGGTTCACAATCGTATGGCAGGCCCGATACAGTAGCTTATATAGACCGGCTCCCGGCCGAGTATAAGGATAAGAAGGGATTCTTTTATTTCTTCAAGTATAAAAGCAAAAAAGATGATGCAGGCTGGAAGCTGGCCATCGTTGGCTTAGTGCCGGAGGATTCAAGTAAGTTTGAATTTGATGAGAAAGATAAATTTCCTTCATTTACTTCAATAGTACCCGGATGGAATACCAGCTTTAAAGGTAGTGGCGAGTACAACTTTACAAGCTTACTGGATAAAAAGATCGATGAAGAAGAATCACTTAGTGACCAGCTGCGAAAGGAAATGAAGAAGAAACTTTACTCCCGCCGGGAGAGTGCCAGGGAGTTTTATGAAGATGATAGTGAGGGGAGATATGATGCAGTTCCCCGGATCAGGTTTTGATCAGGCAACAATACCTGTTGGGATGGAAGCGATCAGTTTTTGTGTATAGACTGATTGCGGGTTAAAATAAATATCATCGGCTTTACCGCTTTCTTCGATCTTTCCTTTGTTCATGACCATGATACGGTCACTGATATAACGGACAACGGAAAGATCATGCGAAATGAAGATAACGGTGAAGCCGAATTCTTTTTTCAGGTCATTCAGCAGGTTAAGCACCTGTGCCTGCACACTTACATCCAACGCAGATACCGATTCGTCACAAATAATAAAAGAGGGGTTCAGTGCCAGGGCTCTTGCAATAACGATCCGTTGCCGCTGGCCACCACTGAACTCATGCGGGTAGCGGGAAAAATGTTCTGCTTTCAGGTTTACTTTTTCCAACAACTCCGTTACTTTTTCTCTCCTGGCTTTTTCTGTTGAAAGGATATGATGCACTTTCAGTGGTTCAGCAATGGCAGAGCCGATCGTCAACCGGGGATTCAGGGAAGAGTAGGGGTCCTGGAAAACGATCTGGATATCTTTGCGGAGCGAACGAAGCTCCTCTCTTTTTTTAGCGGTCAGGTCAATACCGTTGTAAGTGATCGTTCCGGAAGTCGGATCGATGAGCCGTAATAAAGTTCTTCCCAATGTTGTTTTACCACAACCACTTTCACCCACCAACCCTAATGTTTCTCCTTTATATACTTCAAAGCTGATATCATCCACTGCTTTTATGTAGGCTGTAGCTTTGCCGAATAGTGTTTTTTTTGCCGGGAACCAGACGGAAAGTCGCTTAGCTTCAAGAAGGACCTCAGACGACGGACCATGGACGACAGAACTGTCTTTCACTGGATGAACTGTAGCTGTGGTCTGTGGTCTGTCGTATGTAATTCTCAAAAAATCACTAACTACTGGTAACCTCTCTCCCCGCTGATGATTCACCGGGCGGCAAGCCATCAATGCTTTGGTATAAGGGTGCTGAGGTGCAGTAAGCAATGACCTGACATTGTTTTCTTCAACGATCTCCCCTTTATACATTACCACAGCACGGTCAGCGATCTCGGCCACTACACCCAGGTCATGCGTAATAAAGATGACACCCATATTGGATTGCTGCTGCAATTCTTTGATCAGATGCAGAATTGTTTTCTGTACGGTTACATCTAATGCCGTGGTGGGTTCATCGCAAATTAATAAAGAAGGTTCGCAACACATCGCCATGGCGATCATCACCCGTTGCTTCTGCCCGCCGCTGAGTTGATGCGGGTAACGGTCGAATGCTGCTTCCGGGTCAGGCAACTTTACTTTATTGAACCAGTCAAGGGTCTTTTGTTTTGCAGCAGCTTTGGATAACTTCTTATGTAACTGTAATGCTTCCATCACCTGTTTACCGCAGGTCATTACGGGATTCAGGGAGGTCATCGGTTCCTGGAAGATCATGGCGATCTTATTGCCTCTTATATCCTGCAGCGAATGACGATCTTTCTTTAATAAATCAATAACGGCATTCCCGTCTTCGGCAAATAATATTTCCCCGGAAGGATAATACGCAGGAGGCGAGGGTAGCAGCTGAAGGATGGATAAAGAAGTAACTGATTTACCAGAACCAGACTCTCCAACAATAGCGACCACTTCGCCCCGGTTCACTGTTAAGGAAATATTTTTCAGCGCATTCGTAATACCTGATTCCGCTATGAAATCAACGGAGAGATTATTTATACGGAGAAGGGGCTGCATTATTTCACCACCACTTTGATGGGTATTTTTTTACCCGGTGTTGGATAATAAGCCATACATACTGCACAGTTTTCCTGTTTGGTCGTATCAATACTGAAATAAAACTCGTCACCTGCGTTGATAGTGGCCGGGAAATTACAAGGGGAGCCCAGGCCAAAGGCGTTTGTATAGGTTTTCTTGGTCGTTTCATCAGTCCAGCTGGCTTCCACTAATGAAGGATCAATATTTCCTTCG
>CALRSN020000330.1:0-3976 GCA_943370865.1 Bordetella parapertussis | reverse complement strand
CGTTTAAATGTAAGGAATGATAAGCAGAGAAATTCAGGGATTTTATTAAATGAAAAATCCGCCACATGAGTGGCGGATCAGTTAATGCAAACCCTTAACGACTTACTTTATTTCATAATCTTTTTTAAAGGACATCAGGGTGGATCGGTAAAGCGGAACATCAGGCGCCAGGGTTGCTGCTTTTGAATAATACTGGTAAGCTTCTGCCATATAATGTGCATCTTCCAGCAGGAATCCCAACCGGTAGGCTTCTTCCGCTGCATTTTCAAAAGCACCGGCGGAGGCTTTTAATGCAGCCAGTATTGCCTGGAAATTTTCTTTGCTGACATAGTTCAGCACTTTTAATTCATCATTGTTCTCACCTTTTACCGCGGCTGTCCATAAGTAGGAGTTGCCGGGTTTTATTTTAGCGGCAAAATTCTGTATCGGGATCTTTAATTTACCCACCACGGTTTTGAAAGCAGGAGTTGTTGTATTGCCTGCATTGAATAAAGAGAATTCAAAATCTTTGGCATCGGCATAAGATTTCCACGATAAGGGGAATTCGCCACCAGAATAATTCACGGTATCCAGTCTCGGGTCAATCCAGATATTATTGACAGAACGGCTCACAGCTCCCACGGTATTCATGAATTTCTTACGATCACTGCCCGGTGAGCTGCTTGATTTTGTCATTTGTGCCCATACATATTTTACATAGTTCGCACTAACGGAACTGGTGGATATCTTGCAGGAGTCGCCAAAAGAGCTTAATGAATAGGTACCGGCTTTGCTGATACTGAACATGGCCGCTTCATTACAGATCAGGGTAACGGTTCCACCAGCCGCCACTTTGATGCTGGCAGCACTGTTCAGCATTTTACCCACTTTGGCCTTGCTTTCCACTTTGTTTTCAATGACAGCTATGTTTCCTTTATAACTGTAAATAAGGAACCCATTTTCCTGCGCTGGGAGCAGGAAAATACCCAGTAAGCCAATGGACAATAAAAAGAACTTTTTCATGATCAATGATGTTTTTGGTGAAAGACAGTGTGGTAACGATATTTTTTATGCATCCATACAGCAAATGCTTCGTAAAAATAAATAACGTCAACAGCCAGGATAATAACAACCAACGAGTACTTCATATCCAATTTGATATTGAACCAGTCGAATAAAGCGATGGCCAGGTAAGAAAAAAGAATGATCGAAAAAACCTGGGCCAGCTTTGCCACTAAATGGAACCAGATATGATTTTCAAGATAGTACCGGATAAAGAAAGACATATGCAACCAGCAAAGAAATATAGCGATCAGCCAATTGGCCCATGAAGGTAACTTATTTACATAATTATCTTCGAGGATCATTGAGATGATATTGGCATGTACCACAATCCCATTCATATCCGGAATTGATTTACCGACAAATTTTTCATTCATAGGCGTAAACACTTTGTCTTCTATATCGTTCGGGTCATTGCTGATGTAGCCCAGCAATGCGATCTTACCTTTTATGTAGTCAGGTACAATCAAGCCGAGCAGCAACGAATCACCTTCTACAATTCTGTATTGATTAATATGCCTTGAATAATTGATCACATCCACCGGCTTGTGCCTTTTCTCCAGCTTACGGAATGCTTTTTCATCATACTCTTTTACCAGCACAGCAGGGAAACTATTGTAAACTGTGTCATTGATCCTTTCAAAGGCAGAAAAAAGCCGGATGCTGTTCCTTTCAGTTTTTGAATCGCCGACCAGGTTAGCATAGCCTTTATGCGTGGTAACATCGGAAAAATATTGTCCCTTCAGTGGTTCTTTCACATCATCCCAATCAATCCTGTTTGTGATAACAAGGTTCTTGTGTTTGGCAATAGTTGCCCTGGTGAGTGAGTCTTTATAGGTATCTTCATGCGGACCTTCAAAAACCACATCCAGCCCTATTACTTTGGGGTTGTAAGACGCTGTTTTATCTATCAGCAGGGAAAGGCCTTCCCGGTCAGCATGACCAATATTGATAATTACGATGTTACTGTCCAGGTTATATTCGGCATCCTTACCTAAGTCCGAATAACTTATATCGCTGATATCAAAATCCTTCAACGCCAGTTTCAAGGGGTTCAGTACAGATAAATTGAGGGGGATACTTCCCAGCACGACAATGAATATGAATACCCAAATAGTGGCAAAAATAGTATCCCGTTCATAGAGATACTTGGTGAAATGACGGGGAAAACGCCGGACATGCTGCCCGATACGTTTATGAATCTGCTTCATTCAGTTAGTTCATTGGTTAGTTGAAAACAGGACTATTGGTGCTGGTATCAGAGGTTAGGGGACTTACAGATCCTTTATGCCGCTTCCATGTCGTATATCCACTGTAAACCTGTAAATTAGTTGTTCGAATTTATGCGAAAATACCTTGCAATACTGCTTGCAGGCTGTTTGTTTTTTTGCATGATTGCCAGCGACGCTCATGCTCAGACCCCACCGGCCACCAAAACCGACTCCGCCAGGGGCCCGCAGACCTTTGCCATGATCATGGGTATCTCCACGTACAAGTATATCCGTCCATTGACCTATGCCGATAAGGATGCCGAAATGTTCAGGGATTACCTGAAATCACCAGCCGGGGGAAAAGTACCGGATGGTAATATCTACTGCTTGTTGAATGAACAGGCCATGGCCGCTAATTTCTGGGTAAAATGAATGGCCTGGCTGAAGACAAAAGGATTGCAGAAAGGAGACCGGCTCTTTTTCTACCTCGCTGGTCACGGAGATGCTATTAACCAGGATGAGTTTTTTTTCCTGACCTATGACTGCAACCCGGCGGGTGACAAGAATAATTATATCGTTACCGGGAATGTGCAGCTCTATACCCTGAAAAGCCGGATCGGTGAGTTCAGCCGCAAAGGAGTGGAAGTGGTATTCATTATGGATGCCTGCCGGAGCAATGAATTACCGGGTGGTTCCGAAGGACAACAGGTATTAAATGCGGCTATATCAGAAAAAAAAGCGGGGGAGATCATCATGCTGGCTACTGGGGCCGGGCAGGAATCGCTGGAAGATGCTTCCATTGGTAACGGGCATGGATTATTTACCTACTACCTCGTAGACGGATTGAATGGAATGGCGGATACCGTGGGAACAGGTGTGCCTGATTATAAAGTCACACTGGGGGAAATACAGAAATACGTGGAGCAGAATGTGCCTGCTATTGCACAGCAACGGTTCAAACGAAAACAGGAACCCTTTTTTTGCTGCAATGAGAATACGGAAAAGATGATGGGTATTGTTGATACGGCCTACCTGAACAAATGGCTGAAGACAAAACAACTGAAAGCAAAAGGTGGTGGTACTTCTTTTGCTCCCCGCAGCCGGGGTATTGGCCGGTACCCGGAAGATACGGTGCTGATCGAAACATATAACCGATTTAATACTGCTGTGAAAGAAAGCCGGCTGATCGGGACTAATTCGGCGGAGTATTATTACAATGAAATGGTTAAGAAATTCCCCGGCACTTCTTATACCATCGATGCACAATCAACACTGGCAGTAGAGTTCATCAATTTTGCGCAAAGCAAGATCAACCTTTATCTTGAATGTAAGGATGCTGCTTCTGTACAAAAGATCAGGGCACAGGTGGAGGAAACAGAGAAAAGTGATGAAATGACCACCAGCCTCGACAGGATGGAAAAGGTAGCGAGGCAGGAATTTTCTGAGGTGGGAGCCATGCTGGAAAAAGCGATCAATTATATCGCAGAAGATGATCCTGTATTTGCTCAATCCCTGCAGGGACGGATGAATTTTTTTAAAGCAAGAGGATATTTTGGTAAAGACAGGCGGCTGATGGATATCAATAAAGCTTTCCAGTATGCCTATACGGCTTATGCGGCAGATAATAATGCTGCTTATATTTTGAACACACTGGCTTCCCTGCATTTTGATAACAGCCGGATCGACAGTGCTATTTTTTATGCAAGAAGATCGATTGCTGCTGC
>CALRSN020000329.1:0-3979 GCA_943370865.1 Bordetella parapertussis | reverse complement strand
TAATACCTGTTAAAAGAAAACCGGGTATTATTTTATTATTGTTTTCAGACCTTAGTTTGCCGTCGTGGATTAGCCGGGAAAAAAATAATCCTGGTTTTTGTTTGTAACTGTGTTGCATTTTATATATTTGCAACATAGTTACAATAATATGAAACGAATAATCAACCTGGTTGTTGGTCTTTTTGCGATAATCAATTTTTGTTTTTCACAGGACAATATTGCTGTGACAAGAACTCCGGCAATAACAACTACAATAGTAAAAGTAGCACTCAGCGGTACGGTTACCGATGTCAAAACCGGAGAACCACTGGCGGGAGCTTCCGTCTATTTTGCAGATGAGAAGATCGGTACGGCCACGGATGATAAGGGAAAATATGTGATCACGAATATCCCCGATGGTCATCATGTGGTGGAAGTATCTTATAGCGGGTATGCTACCATCGTTGAGCATATCGAATTAAAACAGGATACGGAAAAGAATTTTGCTTTATCACCGGTGATCACCGAAAACCAGGGAGTGATCGTAACGGGTGTGTCAGGAGCAGTGAGTATGCGGAAAGCTCCCATACCTGTCGCCAGCATCGGTCGTTCATCATTGCTGCAGAATAATGCGAATAATATCATAGATGCGCTGACCCGCATTCCCGGAGTATCACAACTCTCCACCGGCCCGGCTATTTCCAAACCTGTTATCAGGGGGCTGGGTTATAACCGGGTTGTTACCATTAATGAAGGAGCCCGGCAGGAAGGCCAGCAATGGGGTGATGAACATGGAATTGAAATAGATGAGATGAGCATTGCCAAAGCAGAAGTGGTAAAAGGCCCTGCGTCACTGATGTACGGCAGTGATGCCATTGCCGGGGTGATCAATTTTATTACCAATGTTCCGGTGGCGGATAAGACCATCAAAGGGAATATTCTTACCAATTATCAAACTAATAATGGTCTTTATGCCCTCAATGGAAATATTGCAGGAAATCAAAACGGGTTTAACTGGAATGTGTACGGTACCTATAAATCGGCCGGTGATTATAAAAACAAATACGATGGCCGGGTGCTGAACTCCCGCTTCAATGAAAAGAATTTCGGAGGTTACTTCGGGTTGAACAAAAGTTGGGGCTACAGCCATCTTATCTTCAGCCGTTTTAACCAGGCGATTGGTTTGGTGGAAGGTGACCGGGATGATGCAACCGGCCAATTCATTTTGTTTGCCGGCACACCATTGGAAAGAATTGCCAGCAACAAAGACCTGGAGGCAAGGAGTTTGATGGTGCCACGGCAAAGTGTGGTACATAACAAGCTGATCAGTGATAATAACTTTGCTATCGGCAAAAGCCGCCTGAAACTAAACCTCGGTTACCAGGTTAACCAGCGGAAAGAATATGGTAATCCTGAAGATCCTTCCGAACAGGAATTATTCTTTGATCTCCAAACGATCAACTACAGTTTGCAATGGCAGTTGCCGGAAATAAAGGAGTGGCACACCAGCATTGGTATCAATGGAATGAGACAGTCCAATGAAAACAAAGGAGCAGAAGTGCTGATCCCGGAATATGATCTTTTTGATGTGGGAGCATTTGTATATGTGCAGCGGTTCTTTCAAAAAGGAACTATAAGCGGCGGTCTCCGGTTTGATAACCGTACAGTGGATTCAAAAACATTCGTGGATGGAACCGATGTGAAATTTGTCGCTTTTAACCGCTCTTTCTCGAACCTGTCGGGAAGTATTGGCGTTAGTTATGAACCTGCTGAACAGGTAACGGTGAAAGCGAATATTGCACGAGGCTTCCGGGCTCCTTCTTTAGCAGAACTGGCCAGCAACGGAACGCATGAAGGAACCAACCGCTATGAATATGGTGACCAGCAATTACAATCAGAGACCAGTTTGCAACTGGATGGCGGAGTGGAGATCAATGCAGAACATTTTTCCGTTTCTCTTGCAGCATTCTATAACCGGATGAACGATTTTATCTTTTACCAGAAACTGGAATCAGCAGCAGGTGGTGATTCATTAGTGAATGTGGATGGGGAAGATATCATGGCTTTTAAATTCAACCAGCACAATGCAAAACTGGCGGGACTGGAATTTACGTTTGACCTGCACCCGCATCCGTTTCACTGGCTGCATTTTGAAAACAGCTTCTCCTTTGTAAGAGGAAGATTCGATAATACCATAGATGGAGATAAAACCGGCAGCGATAATTTGCCCTTGATCCCTGCTCCCCGCTGGACCAGCGAACTGCGGGTGGACCTGAAAAAAGCAGGCAGCTTGTTTCATAATTTTTATGGCAGGCTTACGCTGGATAATACCTTTAAACAGGACCGTCCTTTTACCGGCTTTGATACAGAAACGGCCACCAACGGGTACAGTTTATTGCATGCAGGGATTGGTTCAGATATAGTGGTGAAAAAGAAAACCCTGTTCAGCCTGCACCTCTCTGCTAATAATATTACGGATGTGGCGTACCAAAATCACCTGAGCCGGTTGAAATATGCAGCGCAGAATCTGGTAACAGGAAGAACCGGCGTGTTCAATACCGGAAGAAATTTCTCGGTAAAACTCAACATACCACTTGAATTCAGGTTGAAGTAGATGCAGTTGGTTTTAGTGTAACAAACCAGTTCCTGAAGGGGCTGGTTTCTTTTTTGGCTAATTTGCAGTATGGAAATCACTTTCAATACACCTGCCTTGCTTTTCCCGGCCATCAGCTTGTTGTTGCTGGCCTATACCAACCGCTATCTTGCCCTGGCCAATCTGATCCGGAAACTCCATGATGAATATATGCGGGGCGAAAAAACACATCACCTGTTGCAACAGATCAAGATCCTGCGGATACGGATCAACCTGGTTAGGCAGATGCAGTTTTTAGGTGTGTTCAGCTTCCTGTGTTGTGTCATCACCATGTACAGTATTTATGAAGGATGGAGCCGTGTTATCACCATCAGCTTTGCGATCAGTTTAGTCAGCTTCCTGGCATCACTGGTGCTTTCCTTAATTGAGATCACACAAAGTACCAAGGCGCTGGAATGGGAGCTGAGTGATATGGAGGAATTGGAAAAAACAAATTTCTTCACTGATCTATGGGGAGGAAAAGATAAAAAGGAACCGGAAGAACCGAAGAAAGAGTGATCATAAATTTTTAATGATGACCAGCAGCCGTTCCCAGTTGCCGCCATCATACACTTCTTTCATTCCATTTTTCTTAATAAACCGTACAGCAGCACTGCTCTCGGCACCATACCTGCCACAAAACACAACCGGTTTTTTAAATTGCCTGATCCTTTCCACGCTGGCGGCTAAGCGGTCCGTTGGAATATTAATAGATCCTTTGATGCGGCCCTGGTCATATTCATGCACTGTACGGACATCAATAATAACTGCTCCGTTTCTTATTACCTCCTTGATATTATTTCCAAAACCAAGAAATGAAAACAATCCCATACGAATAATTTATGCAGCGGTAATTTTAGTTTTCCGTTCCCCGATCTGTTGCCTCCACATTGCATAGTACAATCCTTTTTCATCCAGTAATTGCTGGTGGCTGCCGGTTTCCACCACATCACCTTTTTCCAGCACATAGATCCGGTCGGCATGCATAATGGTGCTGAGCCGGTGGGCGATCAGGATGGTGATCTGGTTACCCTTCAGCGAAATTTCACGGATGGTGTCGGTGATCTCTTCTTCGGTAAGGGAATCCAATGCAGAAGTGGCTTCATCAAATAATAATAGTTTGGGATTACGAAGCAAAGCTCTTGCGATGGACAACCGTTGTTTTTCTCCGCCGGATAATTTTAAGCCTCCTTCCCCGATCATGGTTTCCAGGCCTTTTTCTGCTCTTGATAATAAATTCTGGCAGGCCGCTTTGTTCAGTGCATCCAATACTTCTTCTTCGGTGGCGGCCGGGTTGACGAATAGCAGGTTCTCCCGGATAGTGCCGGAGAAAAGATTGGTATCCTGTGTCACAAAGCCGATCTGGTT
>CALRSN020000328.1:0-3990 GCA_943370865.1 Bordetella parapertussis | reverse complement strand
TGTGGCTACTGTATTGCCAGAATGCTGTAGTTCATCCAATAATGGGTACCCATATGGAATGACCGTTTTTTGCTTTTGTCCATATAATTCTTCCGCCTTCCTGATCTCCCTCAACTGGTACTCACCTGTACAGAAAATTGCATCATAGTGAAAAAAAGCTTTTCTCCGGTATTGCTGATGGGTGCTCACTGCTGCATGAAACATATACACATAAGCTCCAACACCCGGGGATCGTTTAAATAAAAAATTATCCAGGTCCGGCATGGTCATGATCATCACATCGGCCCGGATACGGGAGAATAGAAATCCCAGCATCCATTTTACATATAGCACCTTCATGCCTGCCGGTGCTCTCTTTAATAAAGGATCATTCTTATCAGAAGTGATATAGCAAATGCTGAGTCCCGGTCCTGCCAGCAGGTCGTCGATCAATTTCTTGAAATAAATATGGTAGTGGCGGCTCTCCGAATAGAAAACCACCTGTTGTTTTTGCTGCAACAACCGGTTCACCTGCGTATATTCAGAAAAAAAACTCATTCACTAAAGATATTGCATGATCAGTTCTTTTAAACGACCCCGGTCAAAAGCCATCGGGTTATTCGCAAACCGTTCTTCATTCACTTCATCCAGCAGCGCATCCATGATTGCTGTTTTGTTAATCCCGAGTTCAGCCAGTGTTGTTTTCAACCCTGCATCCCGCATTACCTGCCTGATCATTTCCTTCGCTGCAGAAGGACCATTCACTCCTAATAAAGAACATAATTCATTACCCGGGCTATTGTAAATAAAAAACAGGGGTAGGAATAAAGCAACAGCCTGACCGTGTGGTACATGATGATTGGCTGTAAGAAAATAAGACAGTGCATGTGGCCCGGTGGTCCGGGTGATATTGATCGCCTTACCAGCCCCATGTGCTGCCAGCAACATTTTTTCCCGGTCTTTATGGGAAGGCGAATGAACCACACTTAAAAAACTTTCCAGCCACAGGTGAATGGCATCACTTGCATAAGCTTTTGACTCGGTTGTTGCATGTTTGTTCCAATACGATTCGATGGCCTGGGCCAGGACATCCATTCCCGATACTGCTGTTTGATAAACGGGCAATGAATAGGTCAGTGCCGGATCCAGCACCACTACCTGAGGTAATAACCGCTGATGCACCAACGATAGTTTTTTTTTCCCCTGGTAAATCACCGCAAAATGAGTAGCCTCACTCCCCGAGCCGGCTGTCGTGGGAGCCGCTATGAAAAAGGGTACAGATAAAGAAGATTGACCCAGTTTATAAATAATTGCTTTGGCAAGATCGATCACACTGCCACCGCCAATCGCCAGCAAGGCAGAAGCAGGTTCTTTATTGAATTCAGACAGAACTGTGAGTATCTCCTGCTCCTCCACATTAGCTCCTCGTTTCTTATACGACCTGACGGATAATTTCTCCAAAAAAACCGGCTGTTCATCGAGGTGAAAATGTTCACCTGTAATAACAAACACAGAAGTACAACCGGCTTTGCGAATTGCTTCGCCTACTTGCAACAAACTATTTTCTCCTTGTATTACCTGCTGCATTAGTAAACATTTAATGATCCTTTCGCAAAGCTTTCATGAAATCATTTTTCCAGTCGGCGGGATTGCCGGCAGGCCTGCCAAGATTTTTTCTTGATAATTGGTTCGTTTGTATCTCCACAAACTGTAGTCCCGGAGAAGAAAGATCTTTTGATAACCAATATTCCAGTTCAGCCTCGTTAATTATCCGTACTGTTTTTGTGTAGCCACAGGCTTTCGCAATAGCGCAACAATCTGCAAAAAAAGCTGACGTTGGCTGGCCGCCTACGGATTCATGACTTCCATTATTGATAACAATATGAATAAAATCATTAGAGACTTGCTGTGCAATGACCGGCAATGCCCCCATTTGCATTAACAGGGCTCCGTCGCCATCCAGCATTAGGGTCCTTCCTGTTTTACTTTTAGCTACACCCAATGCAATATGACTGGCATGTCCCATGGCACCGACACTTAAGAAATAGCTAGTGATCTTTTTTTGCTGTAGTTCATTCTGCTCATAAAACTCACGACCAATTTTTCCGGTTGTACAAACCACCGTCTCCGTTCCTTCTAATTGGGCTATGATCTTTTTGATCACATCTTCTCTTACCAGTGAATAATTATTCTCCTCCACTCTACCTTCATAAATTTCAAATATTTCTCCGGGTACCAGCAACGCCACAGGTTTTTTATGTTCCACTGCATCTTCGATGGCATCATTGATAGTACTGAAACTGGCTTCTTCATTCTCACCAAGAAGATAAACAGGGACTTCAAGCACTTCCAGCAGGTCTTTCGTAATTCTGCCCATTTTCACATGCTGCGGTTCATCTTTAGTGCCGGGTTTCCCTCTCCAGCCGATCAGTAACAGCATCGGTACAGAATACATTTCCTTATCAGCCAGCGAGGTTAGTGGATTGATAATATTACCAAGACCTGAATTTTGTAAATAAACCAACGGTAATTTCCCGGTGGCGAAATGATACCCTGAAGCCAATCCCACGGCTAATCCTTCATTCGCCGTTATGATATGTTCATCCGGGGAAGAATGATCCTGCACATACTTCAGAAAATGTTTCAGTAAAGAATCCGGCACACCAGTAAAGAATGAAACGTCCTTCTTTTTCAGAAAATCATATAGTCTTCCTGGGCTGATCATAACTGTGACGGAATTAATTTCAACAGTTCACTGATGGGCATCAGCCTTTCTTCTGCCTCTTTAGCCCGGCTGTGTTGCAGAATTGATTTGGCAGTAGTCAGCATGGAAGGATAAGCACTCCGTAATAAATGATTCGCATAAATAACAACATTAAACCCTGCTTCTTCCAGTTGCTGCCAGGTGATACTGTTATAGGTGGTGGGCACTGCTACTAAAGGTACTTTATGTTCAAATTCTTTATACTGCCTTGCAAACTCAAGTATCTCCTTTCCATCCTGTGATTTACTATGGATCATGATCCCATCCACACCAGCTGCAATATATGCCTTTGCCCTTTCCACGGCATCCGTAATTGTTTTACCCAATATCAAACTTTCGATACGGGCAATGATCATAAAATCTTTGGTCACACAATTTTTCTTACCGGTTTTTATTTTCTCACAAAAATCTTCAATACTATCCTGCTCCTGCGATGATTGTTCTTCCAGCAATGAATTTTTTTTCAGCCCTATCTTATCTTCGATAACTATGGCTGAAATGCCCAGCCTTTCCAGCGAACGCACCGTAAAAACAAAATGTTCGATTTTCCCACCCGTATCCCCATCAAAGATCACGGGCTTGGTAGTCACTTCCAGTATATCATTCAATGTCTGTAATCTTGAGGTGACATCAACGGCTTCAATATCCGGTTTGCCTTTTGCCATAGAATCGGTCAGGCTGCTGATCCACATAGCATCAAACTCCTGTTGCATTCCTTTTTCATCAGTGAAAGAAGTATTCTCCACGATCAGTCCGCTTAAGCCGTTATGCGCTTCCAGCACCCGCATACAGGGTTTCACCGAAAGAATTCTTCTTAGTCTTTTCAAACGTATCTCAGCTGTTGTTCCGGTTTCCTTCAATGCTTTTTGAATAGCTGTTGAACTGATACCACCGGTATAAGGAACTTCCACCAATTCCCCACCCCACTCTTTCAATGTGTCAATAACCTTCTGTCTTGTTGCCTGCTGCACGCCTGTTTTCCAGTCATCTCCATGTACCACGAAAGCGGGTCTCAGTTTTTGCAGGTTTCCAGAATAATCCAGTGTTTCCTGCGCAATAACCTCACTCACGCCGGCAATATTTTCCACAATAATCTTCCGCTGTTCAAAACTGAGGTAAGGCACTCTTTTATAACTGGCAATAGCTTTGTCAGTCAATAACCCAATCACAACCCTGCCCAGTTTTTTTCCTGTATTGATAATATTCAGGTGACCCGGGTGAATCAGGTCTGCACTCATGCCGATGTA
>CALRSN020000327.1:0-3998 GCA_943370865.1 Bordetella parapertussis | reverse complement strand
TCAGGTCATCTTTTAGCGCCTTGCTCGTCATATTATCTTGTCCCTGCACCATAATGATGGGATCTGTTTTTAGCTCATTCATAATTGAACGGGCAAACTGGTAAGTGAATAATACACTTTGGTCAAATTCAAAACCACCGATGATCCCTTTACCCTGTTTCTTTATTACGCCTATTACCAATACATTTTTACCCCGGGCCGAAATTTCTTTGCCCACCGCATTTTCCGGGGAGCCATATAATTTCTCAGCGATTTCATTTCCTATCACTCCAACATTGATGCCTCTTTCAAATTCTGCTTCGGAAAAATAGCGTCCGGTGCCAATACCCATGGTCTGTATATCATCAAAATCTTCGCTGATGCCATACAGATTCACATTGGATAACTGGTTCCCGGCAAACTCAACATTGTCTTTTGTATTGATGGCAAACGCTGCGAACTTGGCGCTTTTTGTCCGGTCCTTGATATGCTTCATCTCATCATATTTAGGAACGGGACGGTTCACATATTTCCACCAGGGATAATCGGGGCCGCCCCCCGCACTGTAATCCCATTTATCAATATAGATCGTATTAGTGCCTAAGGATTTTACTTCGTTCTGGATATTTTGTTCCAGGCTGTTCACGGTAGCCAGTACGCCGATTATGCAAAAGATACCGATGGTGATACCGAACAGGGACAGGAACGTACGGAGTTTGTTCTTCCACAATTCCTGCAGTGCCATTTTAAAACTGCTGTAAACGATTTCAAGCGACCGGCGGATCATGCTGCAAATTTACCGGAACATAAGGGAGTGCCGAAAGTTTTTATATAAAAGGTATAATAAAGCCGTTGCTTTTTGATAGCAACGGCTATTGGAACAGGGGGCTCTTTTATTTTAAAAATTGAAACGGACACCCAGGTTGGCTGTAAAGATGGCATCGGCTTCGCCCAGTTTGTAATAGTTGAGCCCGGCACCAAGTTCCCACTGGATTGGCCTTTTCCCCGAAACCGCTATTTTGTTAATGATCCCGGCAGGAGTGGATAAATGATAATAGCCTCCGATGGAAGCACCAAATCCTAATTCGGAACCTCCGCCACCAAACAAACCCAATGCAGGGCCGGCTTCAATCTCAATATCTCCTCTTGGGCAGGGCATATAATGCCAGCCCGCAAAACCATGAACAATAGACAGGCTTGGATTATCGTAGGAAAAATTCCCTATGGTTTCACTTTTGCCAAAGAGGTGGCTGAAACCGAGATCAGCATGAAAGCCCGAACGGATCACTTCGATTGGCCCCCATTTATCAGCAAGACCTGTTATTTTCTCCAGGTCTACCGGGTCACCGGCTTTTTCTAAATCCTCCTTTGTAATTACAAAGGCAGAACTTCCGGGGCTGCCGGAACCGGTCTGCAAAGACCGGCCAAAATTATATTGCAGCCTGGCACCTGCACCCAGTGAATAGTTCTCTGCGCCTTTTCCAAAAGCCAGCAGGCCTGCAACATCAATGCTTAACCGGCCGGTATTTTCGATGGTTTCCTTACTGATAACACTAATGGGAGAAGGGCTTTCTCTTATTACCTGTGCGGTAACTTTTCCAGGAAAGAAAAATACTACAGCAATGATCAATGAAAAAAAGGTTTGCTTTTTCATACTACAGTTTTTTTGGTTGATGAAATAGAAGGATCAGCTTGCGGGGCGGGATCAGGAGCGAATCTGTATAACCATTCAGGAAGAATGCCTGCCGTATGATGTACTATTGATGCTTGTTGATTAAATATACACTATTTATATACTAAAACAAACAGCTAACTGCTTTCTATATGGACTTGCCAAGATCAGTTGGCAACCCGTCAAGGCTTTTCAAATTATTCTGCTGCACATATTCATGGAGACCATCAGCACCTTTCTTTTCTGCCCATTCAAAATGGATATCACGTTCACCGTTGTAAGTATATAAAGGCACCCCAAAACCGCAGGAAGTTTGTACCAGGTCGATTTCAGCTACAATGATTTGCCGGGTGCTGGGGTAGATGGTGAAATGCGGTGCCAGCTCTTCCCATTCTGCGGTGCCGGGCAATACAGCATGGCCTTTACCATAGAGCCGCAAAATATTCGGTGCACCTTCAAAAGAACAGAACATGATCGTGATGCGGCCGTTTTCTTTGGTATGTGCGGATGTTTCATTGCCACTGCTGATGAGATCCATATAACCCACTTTATGATCGGATAATACACGAAAACAATCCAGCCCTTTTGGAGAAAGATTAACCCGGCCATTTCCGCTCAACGGAGCCGTGGCTACAAAGAAAATATGTTGTTGTTCAATGAATTCTTTGTGTGCTGGTTTGATGAAGTCGTGAAGTTTGCCCATGATTGCTTATTTGATCAATGAAAAGAAAGGAGTTGATGATTTGATACCCAGCGTTTATAGTTACAAATATGCTATCTCATTTATATTCTTCTTTTCCTGAATTCCCCCACCCAGATCCAGGGACTGATGCGGGATTGCCGTTCACAAACCTGTTGCACGGTCCAGTCACTGGCAGCATCGTATTCATACCGGAAAACACTATCGGTCATATAATCAAAACCGCGGTGCAATTTTTTTATGATCAATCCTTTGCTGTTATAGGTAGTGATGATCTTCTTTACTTTCTTTTTTCCTACCGTCGTAAGTAATTCGGTAACGATTTGATTACTGTCCCTTGTTGCGTACTGGTATACATGTACCTGTGCAGGATAATGTCCATCCCATGTTTCGATCATTTTTACAAGACGCCTGCTGGAATCGTAGAAATATTCTTCCTGCCATTTGTACCTGTCACCCTGTTTGGTTCTGTATTCCTCCCAGGCATATTGTAAAAGACCACTGTCGTTATAACTGAAATTCCTTTTGTCAACCAGTTGATGTGTACGTACATATTTCTCTTCGGCGATCTTTTGTTCTTTGCTGTTGTAGATATACAGCGTCTTATCAGTAAGGCTGTCTTCGTAAACAGGAGTGGTTCGTTCCAGCAACAGGCCATCAGTATCATATTTCTCCAATATTATACCCTGTCTTTTCTGTTTACTGTGCAGGCCGTTCGTATATTTCCAGTGTGTAAATTCGATGGTATGTTGTGCCTCTGCTGATTGTATGGCGAGCAGGATCAAAAGGAAAGGCAGCCTGTTTTTCATAGTATAAATATAGGAAGGTTTTTTCTCAGCTTATGGCTTGTCGCCGAAATCAGTACCTTCACTTTTCAAAAATATTAACATGAAACGTTTCTTACTGGTACTCAGTTTTTTTATTGCAGGTGCCGTACAGGCACAAACTGTTGATGAGATTATTCAAAAAAATACTGCTGCCATGGGAGGCCTGGATGCGTTTAATAAAATAACCAGTGCAAAGATCACCGGCAATATCATCAGCCAGGGTATGCCGATGCCGCTTACCATTCAGCTGATCAATAACAAAGCGGTACGCACCGATGTAGATGCAATGGGCCAGGAAATAGTGACGGTATATAATAAAGGAACCGGGTGGAAAATAAACCCGTACACAGGAGCTGAAACACCAACCGAATTAAGCGGACAGGAGCTTAATGAAGCCAGGTTACAGACCAGCCTGGTCAATAACCTGATGGATTATAAGAAAAGAGGACATAGTGTGGAACTGGCCGGGCAGGAAGAGGTGGAAGGAGTAAAGTGTTACAAAATAAAACTGGTCAGTGCCGATGATAAGAAGGCAACTGTGTATTTTATCAATACAGCTGACTACCTGCTGATAAAAACAAACAGTACCCGGGAAATGCAGGGGCAGGAGATGGAAGTGGAAACTTTTTATTCAGACCTGAAAGATTTTAGCGGTCTTAAATTCTATATGATGAGATCTCAGAAAATTCAAGGCCAGGTGTTCCAGGAAGTGAAGCTGGAGAAAGTGGAACTGAATGTTCCCATTGATGAAAATATTTTTAAGATGTAGCAGCAGGCAAACCTGCTAACTGAAATGTCCCGCTGTATACAGCGGGACATT
>CALRSN020000326.1:0-4000 GCA_943370865.1 Bordetella parapertussis | reverse complement strand
ATCATGGTTGATCAGGAAATGGAAATCAACTGTTACAGGGAGCGCAATAGCTAATATTGCACTACAAATGCCATCTTCGGTATTAAATACTTTACCCGGCACAGGTGATATATCTGTTCTATTTTCCTCTAACAGTAGTTTTACAGCTGGATTAACCACACATAAAATGAATTTATCAGGGAGCAGTTACACTGCTGTAATACCACAAGCACCTGCAGGAACCAGGTACTTTACATTTGTAAGATGCCTGAAACCCTTAGGAGGTAATGATATTTCAATATGTGATGCTACATCCGTTCACGATTTTCCCGATGCTTTACCCTATGAAGCCTGGTCACTAATTAATAATCCCCCCGGATCATCACCTTTGATTCAACCTGCAACTGGTTCTGTTTCGGGCTTAACAGTTGATGGCGTTTATTCGTTTGCCTTAAAAAACAATAACTGTGAGTGTTATGATACTGTCATTATAAGAAAAGGTACGCTTCCTGTTGTTACTGGTGTAGGTAGTAACAGTCCTGTTTGCGAAGGAGAACAAATAATTTTTACAGCAACCAGCAGCTCCAATAATTATAGCTGGACAGGACCCAATGGCTTTACCTCTTTTTCTGCAAATCCTGTTATTGATAATGCTTTACAATTAAATTCCGGAACGTATAATTTAATGACTGATAATCTTGGATGCGGAGTAGCCACCGCAATAAATGTTATTGTGAATATCAAACCAACAGCGGTCGTAACACCTGACACTACCATTTGTACAGTAACACCCCTTCAACTGGTTGCAACGGGAGGCAATTCCTATCAATGGTCTCCTCCATCAGGCCTTTCAAGTGCAACTATAAGTAACCCTATTGCTTCTCCTGTCTCAACCACCACCTATCAGGTAATTGTCAGTAATAATGGCAATTGCTCTGACACTGCTTACACAACCATCTATTTAGACCAGGCACTATGTGATGGAGAAGTTTATTTCCCCACGGCCTTCACTCCTAACGGGGATGGTCTAAATGACAGCTTTAAACCCGGTAATGGCTTTAGCATTATAACGGAATTTGAGTTGAAAGTGTATAACAGGTGGGGGCAATTAGTATTCAAATCAAATAATCCTGCATTGGGCTGGGATGGAAGATTTAAAGGCGAAAAACAACCGGGCAATGTATTTGTCTGGCAGGCAACCTATAAACTGGTTAATGGAAAAAAATATTTTAAAAAAGGGACAATACTACTGATACGATAACTATTATTAATGAAAAAAATCCTCGTTAACATACTTAAAAGAATCGGGATATATAATTTCTTGCTACAACAGAAAAGAAAGCTTGACCGGCAGAAATTTGAGCAGGCAGAAAAAAGAAATGCACTTAGGCGTCGCCCCTTCTACTCGCAATTTGTATCCGCTGGTGACCTGGTATTCGATGTTGGTGCAAACGTAGGAAACCGGGTGCAGGTATTTCTCGAAATTGGCTGTAAAGTGGTGGCAGTTGAGCCACAACAGGAATGCATTAATGAATTAAGAAAGAAATTTGGCAACTCCATTGAGATTGTCGAAAAAGGCCTTGGAGAGAATGAAGAACAAAAAACACTGTATATATCGGATACCAGCACTATTTCCTCTTTATCTGAAGAATGGATAAATAGTGTCAAAGAATCAAGATTCAGACGACATCAATGGAACAAAACGGTGCAGATCGAATTAACAACAATGGAGGCACTTATCAGTAAATATGGCCTGCCAAAATTCTGTAAAATTGACGTGGAAGGATACGAATTGGATGTATTAAAGGGTTTGAAACAAACAGTTCCCTCCATTTCCTTAGAGTACACTGTACCTGAACAGACCACTAGATTGCTGGAATGCATAGAATATTGTAACCGGCTGAATCCGGCCTATACCTATAATTATGCAGCAGGAGAAGAAATGGAACTTCAGCTAAAAACGTTTTGCTCCTATACAGAATTTAAAAAGCTGGTTCAGGATAAAACATTCCAGGACACCGGGTTTGGCGATATATATATTTCCATTCGACCATTTTAAACAAGAATATCTTTCATCAACAACAGTTGGATTATGTTCACAGTCGGTACAACCAATGAGTTATTAAGAGACCGGTGGCTGGAAAAAAAATTAAAAAAAATTCCAGCAGGCCTGACCCTGCTTGATGCAGGGGCCGGGGAATCGCAGTATAAAAAATATTGCCCCCATCTTAAATATATAGCCCAGGATTTTGGTCAATATAATGGCGATGGTGATGTGGGCTTACAAATGGGAAACTGGGATAATACCAAACTGGATATCATTTCAGACATAACTGCAATTCCATTACCTGATGCATCTGTCGATGTTATTATGTGCACAGAGGTATTCGAACATATTCCTGATCCGCTGGCCGCATTAAAAGAATTTAACAGGCTGATCAAGCCAGGTGGGTATCTCATTATTACTGCCCCTTTTGTAAGTTTTACTCACTTTGCCCCTTATCATTTTGCTACAGGATTCAGCAGC
Source organism: Bordetella parapertussis (assembly GCA_943370865.1). Taxonomy (GTDB): domain Bacteria; phylum Bacteroidota; class Bacteroidia; order Chitinophagales; family Chitinophagaceae; genus CADEDV01. Next base: position 1,494 of record CALRSN020000326.1, on the reverse strand, counting down.
TTCTTTTATGAAAAACACCTGGAAGCAAATGATTTTATGATTGAAGAATTAGAAAAAAGTGGCAACTACTTTGAGTTCCTTGGGCAGGAAAACAGGCGTATTAAAAGTATCGCCTTAAAATATGCCAATCACAAGATCAATTTCTTTGAAAAGGTCATTATCCACCTTAACCTGTACATCTTACAACGTTTGTCAAAAAAAGATAAAGGCTCATCGGAACTGCTTTGCTACGGCATTCATGTTTTTGCAAGAAAAAAATGATTATCTCCCGGATCATAGGCGGGCTGGGTAACCAGCTTTTTCAATATGCGGCAGGAAAAGCACTGGCACTGCGGCATCATACAGAACTATTGCTGGATGTAGCTGCTTTTGATGAATACAAACTCCGCAATTTTGACCTGGCCGCTTTTCATACGGAATTGAATTTTGCCAGCAAGGAGCAAGTAAGTTCATTTATAAACAGGAGTATTGCCGGCAAGATCAGGGATAATATATTCCCAATGCCTTTACGTAAGGTATATAAAGAAAAGCAGTTTCATTTTCAATCCCATTTTTTCCAGGCCCCTTCCAATATTTACCTGCAGGGTTATTGGCAAAGTGAAAAATATTTCTTGCCCGTTGCAGAAACAATAAAAAAAGAATTTACCGTCAAAGAAGAGTATATAAGAAATGTATCAGCAGTAGCAGCAAAGCTTAGTTCAACTCCTTCGGTGTCCGTGCACATCCGACGGGGAGATTATAAGAGCCCAACAACTGTTCAAATACATGGTATACTGGAAGCAAGTTATTATAACAAGGCTATCCAACTGATCAGTAAAAAAATACCGGGAGCCTGTTTCTATTTTTTTTCTGATGATATGAACTGGGTAAAAGAAAACCTGCTGGTGGAAAATGCGGTGTATGTTTCGGGAGTTATGTCGCAAACTCACATCGAAGACTTCTACCTCATGTCCCAATGCAAACACAATATCATTGCCAACAGCAGTTTTAGCTGGTGGGCGGCTTGGTTGAATAATAACCCGGAGAAAATAGTGATTGCGCCAAAAAACTGGTTCAATAAAGGTCCTAAAGATACCCAGGACCTGGTCCCGGAGAGCTGGTTACGAATCTGAGTCCGAAATATATTGCAGAAACAAATTCATCCCCCTTCGCTTCGCTTCATCCAGCTCATAACTCAAATGCAGCTGGTAATATTTTTTAAGATCATATATGTCATACGGATTCGCTGCCACGATCTCATCAAGATGATGCAATCCCATCGCATTGGCCGCATTGAAGAGCCGGATAAAATCATCCGGCAAAGGTTTTTTGCTTACCCAGGCGGCAAACACAAAGGGAAGCCCGGTAATTTTTTTCCATTCTGATCCCAGGTCAAAAATAAACGTGGAAATGCGGCGTTGCTCCAGGGCCCTGTCTCCTATCACTAATCCCGCAGTAGTGCCTTGTATCTTGTCCCTGTACGATTCATCTTCGGCTTGTACCAGTTCCGGGTTC
>CALRSN020000325.1:0-4005 GCA_943370865.1 Bordetella parapertussis | reverse complement strand
CACTTCTTTCAAAACATTCATGGCGTATAAAGGCGCCCTGATGATCGACGACCGGCAGATGATCGGCCTGATGCAGGAAGTCAAAAAACATGGCGGCCTCATTAATGTGCATGCGACCAATGGTGATATGATCGACTTCCTCATTGCCAAGCACCGGGCAGAAGGTAAACTCTCCCCGCTGTATCATTATTTATCACAACCCGAAGTAACCGAAGCTGAAGCCAGCGGACGGTTTGCCGATATGGCCAATTACACCGGTTGTCCCGGTTATATTGTTCACCTGACCTGCGAAGGTGCATTGAATGCTGTAAGAAATGCTACCCGGAGAAATCAGAAAGTATTTGTGGAAACCTGTATTCAATATTTGATCATTGATGCTTCCCTATACGAACGGGAAGACGGCGCCAAATGGGTCATGAGTCCGCCGCTGAGAGAAAAGAAAGACCAGGCTACCTTATGGGCCGGCATCAACCAGGGATTAGTGCAGGTGGTGGCCACTGACCACTGTCCTTTCAAATGGGAACAGAAGTTGATGGGCAAAGATGATTTTTCTAAAATCCCCAACGGTCACCCAGCCATTGAGAACAGGATGGAACTATTGTATAGTGAAGGAGTAAACAAAGGAAAAATCACTTTGAACAAATATGTGGAAGTGGCTTGCACGAACCCGGCGAAGATATTCGGTATGTTCCCCCAAAAAGGAACGATCGCTGTAGGAAGTGATGCAGACATTGTCATCTTCGATCCGAATGAGAAGCATACACTTTCTGCCAAAACCCATCACATGAATGTGGACTACAGCGGTTATGAAGGCTGGGAAGTAACGGGTAAAGTGAAAACAGTTTTATTGAGAGGACAGATCGCCATTGAAAATAACCATTGCCATCTTGACAAAGGATATGGTAAATTTATAAAAAGAAATAAGGTGACTGATAAAATATAAAACAGGAACACGGATTACACAGATGAAAGGGATGAACACAGATTTTTTGTATCTCAGTTATCAGGGTCATTAAAAAAAATCCGTGAAAATCTATCCGATCCGTGTTATCCGTGTTCAAAAAAAACAAACTATGCCAAGAATCATCAAATCAGGTCTCATCCAGATGTCGCTTCCAAAAACTGAAGGCGAAGGAACCATTGCAGAAATCAAAGAAGCGATGGTACAGAAACATATTCCTTTAATTGAAGAAGCCGGAAAAAAAGGAGTACAGATACTCTGCTTCCAGGAAATATTCAATACGCCTTACTTCTGCCCCGGCCAGGATAAAGCCTGGTACGAAAGTGCAGAAACCGTTCCCGGCCCCACCATTGAACGGATGCAGGCCTATGCAAAGAAGTATAATATGGTGATGATCGTTCCCGTCTATGAAAAAGAACAGGCCGGTGTGTTGTACAATACCGCTGCTGTGATTGATGCCGACGGAACCTATCTCGGCAAATACCGTAAGAATCATATTCCGCATACAAGTGGTTTCTGGGAAAAGTTTTTCTTTAAACCCGGTAATCTCGGCTATCCTGTTTTCCAAACGAAGTATGCCAAAGTGGGTGTGTACATCTGTTATGACCGGCATTTCCCGGATGGTGCCCGGATACTCGGATTGAACGGTGCCGAGATCGTGTATAATCCTTCGGCTACTGTTGCGGGTCTCTCGCAATACTTATGGAAACTGGAGCAACCGGCGCATGCGGCTGCCAATGGTTATTTTATGGGCTGCATCAATCGTGTTGGTACAGAAAAACCCTGGAACCTCGGCAAGTTCTATGGCAGCAGTTATTTCGTTGATCCTAGGGGACAAATCTTTGCACAGGCATCGGAAGACAATGATGAATTACTGATCGCCGAATTTGATCTGGATATGATCGAACAGGTAAGAAGTGTGTGGCAGTTCTTCCGGGACAGAAGACCGGAGACATACGGGAAGCTGGTTGAGCTATAAAACTCCGTAGGAGTTCAATCTTTATAGAACGTGAAAATACATTGATACCGTTCAACCCCGTACGGGGTTGAACAAACAGGTTTAAAATCATTCAATAAATAGTTGTCTCCCCCGGAGACAGTCAACAGCAAACATGGCAATACAAAACAACAGGCTGACAACAGAACAATACGAACAAAATTTCAGCGACATTCACCCGCCGTATGAAAGTATAACGGCCGCCAAAGTGGATGCCAACCGTTGTTTGTTTTGTTATGATGCCCCCTGCATGAAGAGCTGCCCCACCAGTATTGATGTGCCCAAATTCATCAAACAGATCGCTACAGAAAATATAAAAGGTTCTGCTAAAACCATATTCTCCTCCAATATCATGGGAGCAGGTTGCAGTAAGGTTTGTCCCGTAGAGAAACTATGCGAAGGCGCCTGTGTCTATAATTTACTGGAAGAAGAGCCGATCCCTATTGCCAAACTGCAGCGGTACAGCACTGAAATGGCGATGAAAGAAAAATGGCCATTGTTTCAACGCAAAACCTCAACGGGCAAAAAAGTGGCGATAGTGGGTGCAGGCCCTGCCGGCTTAAGCTGTGCCCATGTATTATCAAAAGAAGGTGTGGAAGTAACGATCTATGAAAAAGAAAGCAAGGGCGGCGGACTGATGACCTATGGTATTGCTGCCTATAAAGTTACCCCGCAGTTCTGCGAAGAGGAAGTGAACTATATTTTATCCATCGGTGGCATTGAAATAAAATACAACCAGGAACTGGGAAAAGATATCACCCTGTCTCAACTTAAAAAAGAATACGATGCGGTTTACCTCGGCATTGGTGTGGGTGTGGCCCGGCAATTAGATATTCCCGGTGAAAAATTAGAAGGCGTTACAGATGCGATCCGGTTTATTTATGATATCCGCACCAAAGGTTATCCTGCTGTTCCGGTGGGTGATAAGGTAGCCGTGATCGGCATGGGCATGACAGCCATTGATGCTGCCACCCAGGCCAAACGTCTCGGTGCAAAAGAAGTAACGCTGGTGTACCGCAGAACTGAAGCCGAAAAACCCTGCACCGATGTGGAACTGGATATTGCCAAAACAGACGGTTGTGAGATCATCTGGCTGGCAGCTCCCAAAAAAATAAAAGGAACACAGGGAAAAGTAAAACAATTGGTTTGCAGTGTAATGAAACTCGGTGAACCCGATGCCAGCGGCCGCCGCTCCCCGGTTGATACGGGTGAAACATTCACTTTTGATGTGGACATGGTCATCAAAGCAGCGGGACAAGTACCATTTGAAAAATTAGTAAAGAAATATAACCTGGATAACAAGAACGGGAAGCTGCTGATCAATGAAAACTGCGCCACCAATAGCAAAGGTGTTTTCGCCGGTGGTGATGCCGTGAATGGTGGTAAAGAAGTGGTGGATGCGGTTGAAGCCGGGAAGAAAGGAGCAGCTGCAATACTGAAGTACCTGGATTTATGTTGAATGTTAAATGTTGTATGTTGAATGAAAGAAGACAACGCAATATTAAACCTTACGTTTGATTTCTCCATTCAAATTATTGATTTGTACAGGACACTAATTCAACAAAACGAATATGTACTTTCAAAGCAATTACTAAGAAGCGCAACAAGTATAGGTGCTAATGTGGAAGAAGCAAATGCCGCACAAACAAAAAGGGAATTCACTCAACGAATGTCGATCGCATCAAAAGAAGCAAGAGAAACAAAATACTGGATAAGGCTGTTGGATAAAAGTCAACTTATTAAATACGATTATACCGGGCTACTAAAGAAGATCGAACACATCATAAATATTCTGACCAAGATCGTAAAGACATCACAGGAATCTTTGAACACAAAATAATTCAACATTTAACACACAACATTCAACATAATTTAAAATGGCAGACATCTCATCAACCTTCCTCGGCATCCGCTCCCCCAACCCTTACTGGCTGGCCAGTGCACCGCCGACGGATAAAAAATACAATGTGCTCCGGGCCTTTGAAGCCGGCTGGGGCGGTGTGGTCTGGAAAACACTGGGCTCGCAGGTAAAGAATGTATCGTCAAG
>CALRSN020000324.1:0-4017 GCA_943370865.1 Bordetella parapertussis | reverse complement strand
GATTAGGTTCCGTAATTTATATTTTTTGTTTATCCACCTTTGTTTGGCTGATCATTCTTCCTTTCAAAGTAGAAAATTGGAAATATTTCAATATAGTTACTTTTATAAGCCTGACTTCTTTTCCAGCCTTGTTGTATGCTATACCGGTTGAACGTTTCTTCCCGCTGGAAACGGCAGCCAGGATAAACGTTTGGTTCCTGGCAATAGTAGCCTCCTGGAGATTAGCGCTGCTGTTTCAGTTCATGAAAAGATATTGTGATTTCCCGGGTTATATTGTTACTGCAGTTACATTACTGCCCGTCTGTCTTATCATAAATGTACTAAGCTTATTGAACCTCGAAAGAGCTGTATTTGAGATCATGGGTGGTGTGCGGGAGAAGACGGCTAATGATAATGCTTATGTGGTTCTCTTAATAATAACCACTATCTCCTATATTTTTATTCTCCCCCTGGTCATTGCCTATATAATAGGAATTGCCAATTACCGTAAGAAAAACGGGCTATAAAGCAATAACCTCCGTCACTGCATCAATATTGATCGTTCCGTACACATGCGGAAAAGTATCCTGCGTGGAAGGCGACCAGTCGAACACAAACTTACTCGTCAGCTTATCCGTATCAATAACAAGTTTTACGAGGCCAGTTTTACCGGCATAATATCTTTCCAGCACACCGGCCACCTGGTGATCCTGTGAGCAATGGATAAATCCTTCATCCTGTAAGGAAGGAGTTTCGTAAAAACCGTTTTCTTTTGCTGCATTCCATTCCGCAGCTGTAGTTACATGATAGATGATTGGCATAATCGTTAAGTGATTTCAAGAGGGTCAGGAAACGACCCGTTTAATTTGTTGTTCGAGTAAAAGAAAGTCGAGTAAGGTAACCGCCGTTGCCGCCTCCAGGATAACAGGGGCTCTCAAAGCCACGCAAAGATCATGACGGCCTTTCACCGAAAAATTCTCTGCCTGTCCCGTTTCCCAGTTCAGGCTGTTTTGTTCTTTGGGAGTGGAAGCTGTTGGTTTTATGGCAATGCGGAATACCAATTCATTCCCGTTGCTGATGCCGCCCACCACGCCACCGGCATGATTGGTTCTTGTTTTGCCATCCATATTTTCAATGGCATCATTATGCTGCGAGCCAAACATTTTGGCTGCTGCAAAACCGGTTCCGAATTCAATACCTTTTACTGCAGGGATTGCAAAAGCAATATGCGCAATTTGTGATTCCACGGAATCAAAAAAGGGTTCACCTAAACCAACCGGCAATCCATTGACTCGACATTCCACCAAACCACCCACCGAATCTTTTGCATCAATGGCTTTTTGTAATCCTTTCTCCAGGTCAGCCTCTCCTCCTATTTCCGTAACAGCGGCATGGATAGTGACCCCCTGCATTAATTTCTTAGCAATAGCTCCGGCAGCTACCAACCCGGTTGTCAGTCTTGCACTGAAATGGCCACCACCGCGGTAATCTTCATGCCCGCCATATTTTTGATGCGCCACCCAATCAGCATGACCGGGGCGGGGAATACTTCTTTGTTTATTATAATCCTCGCTACGGGTATTATTATTTTCAAACAGGATCGTTATTGGTGCACCTGTTGTTTTACCGTTGAACAATCCGCTTTTAAAAAATGGATAATCAGCTTCCTGCCGGGGTGTGGTACCTTTATGTTTGCCGCCTTTTCTTCTCTCGAGGTCAGTTAACAAGTCCTCTTCGGATAAGGATAAACCAGCCGGGCATCCGTCAATAACAATTCCAACGGATTCGCCATGCGATTCGCCAAAAATGTGTACCCGGAATATACGGCCGAATGAGTTCAAGGTTATAAGTTGAAATGTTGATAGGGTAAAGATACAGATGCGCCAAGAGATTTCAGATCATTATAAAAATCGGGATAAGATTTACTGACCGCCTGTGCTTCTTCGATCAGCATTTCACTATCTGCTCTTAAACCGGCCACAGCACAAGCCATCGCAACCCGGTGGTCATGATGAGAATGTACATCGGCCCCTTTCACTTTTGCAGTTCCGTGGATGATCATATCATCTCCTTCCAGGTCAATGGTCACTCCCATTTTATCAAATTCATCCTGCAGGGTCAATGCCCGGTTGCTCTCTTTATGTGTTAAACGTGATACGCCTTTAATGGTTGTTTTTCCTTTGCAATATGCTGCCAAGGCTACCAGCGGCGGAAACAGGTCCGGGCAATCCGTGGCATCAAAATAAAACCCGGTCATAGCAGATTGATGTATCCTGATTCCTTTGGCTTCAATAGCAATACCGGCATTCGCCGCCATCAATGCATCCACAATAGCTTTGTCGGCCTGGGTGGAAGTTAAGTCAAGTCCGTTGACCATAATAGGTCCGGCAATGGCTCCCGCCACGAGCAGGAATGCGCCACCACTCCAGTCACCTTCTATTGTATAGTTATGAGTCAGGAGTTCAGGACCAGGAGTCGATTCATCAAACCAGAATTCTTCGTAATTCCGGTTCTCCGGCACTTTTAGTCCAAATGATTGCATCACCGATAATGTAAGATCGATATAGGGTTTGCTCTTCAGGTCTTTTACTTTTATGGAAACATTGGAGGCCCCTGCTGCTGCATAGGCCATCAACAAACCTGTTAAGAATTGAGAACTTAATGAACCATCCACTTCTATATCTGCCGGCACTAATGGACCTTGTATGATCAGTGGAAGTTTCCCGCCCTGGCTTTTTACTTTCACGTTCAGCTTCGGTAAAATGACATCAAAGAAATCCATGGGCCTTGTTATAAGGCTGCCTGAACCGTTAATGGTAATTTCTTTATCACTCAGTGCTGCTAACGGTGTGAACATACGGATGCTCAATCCACTTTCGCCACAATTGATCGTTGTATCAACAGGGTCCACACCCCCGCTTTCTATAGTCCATACTCCATTCTCCAATGCTGCTTTTGCTCCCAGTCGCTGGATTATATCGAGGGCTGCTTTATCATCATTACTGTGACCGGGATTGTGCAACTGCGAAATTCCTTTAACCAGCAAAGCTGCCGCACAGGCTCTTTGCATTGAACTCTTGGATGCCGGTGCCTGTATGCTTCCTCTTAATTGCGACGGATTGATAGTAGCTATCATTTATTTTCTTTGTAAAACTCCTTAGTTACTTCGATTAATCCAATTATGTGATTATTAAACTCTTCAAGTTCATCAGCAGTAACCCATAATTCATCGTGGATTATCCCTCCAACATTTTGAACTTCGAATTTCTGTATATAACTTTTTTCAACGTGAAATTTTGTTACAAATCCAGAACCATATGCAGGAACATTCCATTCCTCATTTATTTGAATTACATACTCCTCATTCATTACAGGGTAAAAAATGGGGTGTTCAGGAAGACGGGGAGGAAACTTTTTCCATCCAGACTCTTTAATCAATTCCAGTTCCTTAGCCCCTACCGGGCGGTATAAAACAACAGTTTCCATTTTATATTTATAAGCCAATAATAATTTTCTCCAACTCTCCCATCGGAATACTCTTTACCACTCCCTTCCCAATTTTCTCCAATAATATATAATTCATTTCCTTCCGCTCCCGCTTCTTATCCATCTTCAGCACATCCATCGCTTTTGTTTTATTGAAAGAAGCATAGGTGGGCAAATTATATTGTTCCAGCAGTTTTACCACTTTATCGGTTTGTTTGAACCCACTCAATTGTTCGGATACATGACAGGCATAGGTCATACCGATAGCCACTGCCAGCCCATGTGATAATTCGTATTGATTTTCCAGTGCATGGCCCAGCGTATGACCAAAATTCAACAGTCTTCTTTCTCCTTTTTCAAATTCATCCCGCTGCACTACTTTTATTTTTATCTGTGCATTGCGCTGTACCAGTTCACAGATGGCGGTCTTTTTGGTTTGATAGGTTTTAAATGAATTGGCTTCCAGTTCCCGGAACATCGCCGCATCTTTGATACAGGCATGTTTGATGATCTCTGCAAACCCGTTTTCCCATTCTGCCTGCGGCAGGCTGT
>CALRSN020000323.1:0-4019 GCA_943370865.1 Bordetella parapertussis | reverse complement strand
AGTACCGACAGGTGATTATACCCCGAACTGCTGTAAATGATGGTCAAGATGTTTCCAGGAACCCCGGCTCCATTGTTCAGGCGTAAGTTTTCCAAAGAAGGGATGCGGGTGACCTGATAGGGTCTCTTCAGAAAACTCGTGTATCATGTTCAGAAGATTTTGCCGCTCCACTTCAAAATTCCGCTGGTCAGCTATTTTAAAAGATTTGTCAGTAGGCAGGTTTTGCCGGAAAGGTTTATCATTATACAATTGCTCTTTAAAAAAAGGCCCGAGCAGCCTGATAAAAAAATTACCTTTCAACTGGTGCCTTCCGATAGCAACTCCCAGGGGCATCTGGCAATGCGTCAGCATTTGGGCCACATCCATTTTTCCCCATTTCCGTTGTGTGGCGGGTTTTAACCGGTTGATACGTTCTATGATCTCTTGTTTGGCAGCAGGGTCAAACAGGCTTTTCACTTCCATAGTTCTTCAGTTGAAGCCTGCAATATCGTAAATTTTAGGGATTGAAATAAGGCTCAGCAGATCCTGGGCAGTTGTTCGCCGGTAAGATAGTTGACCACTCTTCTTCCACCCACCCGGCTCTTCATCAACACTTTGCCTGGATGTTCTGCGCTGGCTTGGCCGATGATCGCCGCATTGACTCCGTTCTCATCAGCCCGGAGTGCGGCAACAAATGCGTCTGCTATACTTTGTTTCACCACGGCAATAAACAAACCCTCATTGGCTACATACAAAGGATCAAGACCTAACATTTCGCAGGCACCATCCACCTGTTCATCCACCGGGATATTTTTTTGATCCAGTTCGAAACCCAATGATGTCAGTTCGGCCACTTCATTCAATACAGAAGCTATGCCACCTCTTGTCGGATCACGGAGAAATTTGATATCGTTTCCAAAACGATCCAGCAGTTTTTCAACAGTATGGTTCAGGTTCACGGTATCACTTTCAATGGTAGTTTCAAATTCGAGCCCTTTTCTTACACTCATGATGGCGATACCATGCGTGGCCACATTCCCGCTGATGATTACCTGGTCACCGGGTTCAATATTGTTGTGATGAATATTGGCTTTCGGGTGTATTAAACCGATACCGGAAGTATTGATGAATATTTTATCACCCTTACCTCTTTCCACCACTTTCGTGTCACCGGTAACGATCTTAATATTCGCTTTTTGTGTGGCTTCTTTGATGCTGACCAGGATCTCCCAGAATTCTTTCATCGTCAATCCTTCTTCAATAATGAATGCAAGGGATAAATATTTTGGAACCGCACCACACATGGCAAGATCATTTACTGTGCCATTGATAGCCAGTTCACCGATATTGCCACCGGGGAAAAAGGCCGGAGTGATGACATAGCTATCGCTGCTGAAAGCAACAGGGCCATTCAATGTGAAACTGGCACCGTCATGCTGCTGATCCAGCAATTCATTTTTGAGTACATCAAAAACGCCGCTTTGTAAAAGTTTATGAGTAAGTAAGCCACCGCTTCCATGACCCAGGGTGATCACATCAAAATCAAATTTGGGCATGGGACAACTTAATTGCATGTGATAACCATTAAGAAGTTAAGGGTAGTTAAGTACAGTACTTTTGTTTTGTGTTTAGTCATCTGCTAGTTGTTTGAAGTATTCATTGACGAATGGTTTTAGAGATTTGGTGATATTATCTGTATAGAAATTAATAAGTAATCCCTGTGGTTTCTTCAGCAGTTTCATATAGGTAAGCAACTGGGCTTCATGAACTGGCAGCTTATTTTCTACTGCTTTCAGTTCAATTACAATTGTATCATTCACTAACAGGTCAAGCTTTAATTCGGTGTCAATAACCTGGTCATCATAATAAACAGGCACAGCAACCTGCTGAATGACGGAATAACCTCTTTTGCTTAGTTCATGTGTCAGGCCTTTTTGGTAAACACTTTCAAGTAATCCCGGTCCTAAAGCTTTATGAACAGTAATGGCGCAACCGGTAATTTCGTAAGACAGCTGAGTGATTTGTTTCTTAGTCATAGATGAAGGTTTCCTTAAAGATAAACCATAAAAAAGCTTAGTGTAATGAGCCGGTAAACTTAATTGTCTTAACTACTTAATGGTTTAAAATCATACTTGTTCAACTACAGCCGCATAATGGTAGTACGCTGCACAGGCACCTTCACTGCTGACCATGGGTGCTCCTAATGGATGTTCGGGTTTGCAGGCCGTACCGAAATTCGGGCACTGGAAGGGTTTCTTTAAACCTTTCATGATCGAACCGCTGATACACTCCTTATTTTCTTCGGCCACCGGCAGATCCAGCGCAAACTTTACTCTTGCATTGTATTGTTTATACTGCTCATTCACCTCGTAACCACTTTGCGGAATGGTACCAATGCCTCTCCAAATCCGGTCACTGATAGCAAATACTTCTTCCATGGTTTCTTTGGCAAGACGGTTTCCTTCCCGTTGCACATACCTGGTGTACTGGTTCTCTACTTTATAGTCGCCGTTCTCTAATTGCTGTATCGCCATCAGGATTCCCTGTAAGAGATCAACAGGTTCAAAGCCGGTAATAACGATCGGTGTTTTATATTTTTCAGCAATCGGGTAATACTCTTCCATACCCATGATGGTACAAACATGACCTGCTGCTAAGAAGGCATCGATCTGGTTTTCTTCATCACTCAACAGGGCTTCCATCGCCGGCGGCACCAGCACATGTGAAGCTAGTATACTGTAATTGGTAATACCGCTTTTAAAAGCCTGCACAATACTCAGCGCATTAGCAGGGGCGGTGGTCTCAAAACCAACGGCAAAGAATACGACTTCTTTGCCAGGATTTTGTTTGGCTAATTGCACGGCCTCCAAAGGGGAATACAGGATGCGGACATCAGCCCCTTCCGCTTTTGCTTCTAATAAACTTTTACCAGAGCCGGGCACCCGCAGCATATCACCAAACGAGCAAATGATAATGTTGGGCTGCATAGCTAAATAAACGGCTTCATCAATGATGCTCACCGGTGTCACACAAACAGGGCAGCCAGGGCCATGTACCATCGTGATTGTATTGGGCAGCATATCAAGGATGCCATTTTTTACCAGGCTATGTGTTTGCCCGCCACAGATCTCCATCAGCTTCCACGGTTTCGTAGTGATGTGATGGATCTGGTCAACATATTGTTTCACCAGTTCCGGGTCCCTGTATTCAGTAAGAAATTTCATGCGTTGTTTTCGTTTTGCGTTATTTCATCCACCTCACCCATTTGTTTGAGGTAGTCAAAAGTTTGACGGGCTTCTTCTTCATCAACGACACCGATCGCCACACCCACATGCACCAGTACATAATCCCCGATCCTGGCTTCAGGAACCATCGACAGATTGATCTCTTTGGTGATACCACCGAAGGATACTTTTCCCTGCCGGAAGGTTTCATCCAGTTGTGCAGTGATCGATAATAATTTTCCCGGAATAGCAAGACACATAATTTTCGTTTTAGACGTGATTGATCATTTGCAGTTGCTGGCTGTAATTCGTTGATGGTTGTTCATATAATTGAGCATAAGCGATCTGCCCGAAACTGATACACTCATCATTGGGGCTTAACTGCTGGTGGAAGAATAATTCAAAATCTGCACCCAGCAGCTCAATAACAAGATCAGTGAGGAATGCATTCTGAAATACACCACCGCTAAAGGCGATTTTATGCATACCCGAACGGATCGCTACATTTTTGATGAGCATAGCTAAGGAGACAAAAACCTTTCGGGCCATTATTTCCGTATCAAAAGCATTGGCCTTATCCATCATCAGTTCTTCGATCATTACTGACCAGTCGAGCCGGTTCTTGTTGATAGCAATGGGATAATAATCAAAAGATTTCTCCTGGCAACTACGGGCAACAGCCTCCAGCTTCATTGCTGCTTCGCCTTCATAGGAATTGAAGGATTGAATATGCAGGATAGAAGCGATACCATCCAGGAAACGACCCACACTGGAGGTTAACAGGTTTTGTTGCTGCAATAATAGTTTCAGGTAAAA
>CALRSN020000322.1:0-4020 GCA_943370865.1 Bordetella parapertussis | reverse complement strand
TTATTGGGTAGTAATTTTTATCCGATTAGTTTCCCAAGCGAAAGTATTAGCGATACTGGAGATCAGATATTATTTTTAATACTTAAAGTGTTATTTGTTATAAGCTTTCTGTCGGCGATTTTCCTTTTTTTCTATGGCATATTTGGATCGGCAAGGGTAAGAAAACTACTTAGGATAGTTTGTATAGGATTGCCGGTTTTGTATTATTTAGTATTAGTATATACAATTGGCGATTCTATTTGAGTCACTTCCCAAGACTTTTATGAGTTCTTCTTTGTCGCAGGTTCATCCAGTTTTCATGGGTATTCCATCTCAATCAAGGGAATAAAATTCTTGTAATAATTGATTCCTTTTATTCTTAAAATTTGATTTGGTGCAGCTAAACAAGAATTAGCAAAAGCCCCCCAACAGTATTTAATCTTTCCTCCTGTCCAGCGTAAACCCGATCGTGGTCCCGATATCTTCTGTACTTCGTACATGGATGGTTTGTCCATGCGCTTCGATAATATGTTTGCAGATGGCCAGCCCCAGCCCGCTGCCGGTTACATCAATGCTGCGGCCTTCATCGGTGCGGTAACAACGTTCAAAGATGCGGGGCAGGAATTTGTCATTGATCCCGATACCATCATCGCTGAGTTCAATCAAAATATGTTTACCGTCGGTATTGTACATGCTGGCTACGATGCTGCCACCGGTCTTGCCATATTTAATGGAGTTTTCGATCAGGTTGGTGACCACCTGTCTTATTTTTTCTTTGTCTGCATGTACTGTTAATGGAGACTCGCAGCCTTTTTTTATGCTGAAGTGAATTTGCCTGGCTTCTGCCCGGATGGATAAACTTTCAAATGCTTCCCTTACCAGTTCCTGGATCACAAAATTCTGTTTGTATAAAACCAGCTCTCCTCTTTCCAATCTTGATATCTCATCCAGGTCATTTAAAAGATTGGTCAGCCGTTCCACGTTCTTCGCTGTTTTCTTCAGGAATTTTTTATTGACTTCCGGGTTTTCCAACGCACCCTGCAGCAGCGTATCCACATAACCCTGTATGGCAAACACCGGTGTTTTAAATTCATGCGAGAGGTTTTGCAAAAATTCTTTGCGGAACTGTTCGTTCTTGCGTAGCAATTCTATTTCCTGTTTGTTTTCTTCGGCCCAGGCTTCCACATCTTCCCGTACTTCATCAATACTTTTTTGCGGCAGCACATATTTATAATAGGTCTCTTCCTTTTTAGTGGCCTTGGTCTGGTAAATGAATTTATAAATGAGTTTGATCTTGCGGTAAATAAAACGTTCCAGCATGAAGGAGATCAGGAAATAACTGCCCCCGAATATCACCACTACGCAGATCAGCCCGATCCACCAGCTTTTTTCAATATAACCAATGAGCAAACTGATAGGCACAGCCAGCACAAACGCTGTAAAGGCTGCCAACTGGCGGGGAGAAATGTTTTTAGCAGAAAACATAGTGCGAAGCTACGAGTTATGAGTTACGAGTAAAGTGCCTGGCCAGCTCGTGGCTCAAAGCTAAGAGCTCACAGCTCAAACTTATAGCCCACTCCTTTTACCGTAGTAATGCAATCAATCCCCAGTTTCTGGCGGATCTTACGGATATGAACATCGATGGTGCGGTCGCCCACGATTACATCGTTGCCCCATACCTGGTTCAATATTTCATTACGGAGAAAAACACGGCCTGGTTTCAAGGCCAACAGGTAAAGCAGTTCAAATTCCTTTTTTGCCAACACGATATCATTACCATCCACCTGTATCATGAACCGTTCGGGATCAATGGTGAGATTATCAATGGTCAGCACTTTGGCTTCGGTTTTGTTCAGCCGGCGGAAAAGAGCATTTACCCGGCTCAGGAAAACTTTGGGGCTAATGGGTTTGCTCACATAATCATCGGCTCCTGTTTCCAGGCCTTTGATCTGTGTGCCCTCATCATTTACAGCGGTAAGAAATATGATCAGTGTTTCTTTAAAAGCGGGTTGGGCACGGAGCAACTGGCAAACTTCGACCCCGGTCTTTTTGGGCATCATCACATCCAGTACCACCAGGTCGGGCTGGGTGCGGCGGGCTTTTTCCAGGGCTTCATCGCCATCTTTGGCAGTCACCACCTCGTACCCTTCGTTGGAGAGGTTGTATTTCAGGATTTCAAGGATGTCCGGCTCATCATCTGCTATCAGCACCTTACGGGCTTTGGTATCCATGCAGCGAAATTTTGCGCAAACCTAACGGGAATTCAGCTCCCGGTGAAATCCGGGTCACTTGTTCACGCAGACTTAATGATAAGTTAATAAGCGCCGCTTTTGGTAAAATGACCCCGGTACTGTTGCTTTCCTGCAACCACCGGAAACAGTTTGATAGTCATTCTGGTAAGTAATTATAACCGGCAGAGCCATGTCGGTTCTTGTTACTACATTTGTACTTCGATCCTTATGACAGCAATCACCAGATACCTTATCATTTTCGCCTGCCTGGGCGGTTTTCAAACCCTCCGGGCACAGGGTGTATCCAGTTCCGATACCATCGTTATCCCCCCGAACTATAAAGCTGAATTCAGGCGGCAGATCAATCATGAAGCCATCGATGCCGAACAAAAGGCGATCATGGCGATGGATAATAAAGCTGACCAGTCATTCAATCCTACCGGCAACGAAGAGATTAATGTATTACTGACCAGGGCACTTTCCAAAAAGGTGGACCTGCTGCAATATTTATACGAAACGGACAAAGGTTTTGATCACCGGTTAAAAGTGAATTACCTGAAAGGATTAGAGAACCTGCTGAAAACCTTTCGCCAGAATTACCGGGGTATTTCGGATAAAAAAGTAAACCCCGTTCTTTTGCCTGATATTATTGCCGCTTACCAGCAGGCAGTTGCCAATGACCGCAAAGGGGAAACAATTGAATATATTATAAAGGGGCTTTCATTTGATGCGGGAACCGTATTGCTGGGAGCCAGTATTTTTGAAAAAAACCCGGGCTTTAACCGGTCGAAGCAAACACTGGTATTAAAGTATTGTGTGCTGCACCCGGAAAAAACCTTTCAAACCCTGCGGGAAAACCCGGACCTGCCTTTTGCGGATAGTTTGATCAGGGTGGTGGCTAAAAAATATCCCCGCCAGTTATATGATTACTCGCAGGCCACCAACCGGCTGGGTAACCTGATCCGCAGTATCCAGGACGATGATTTTATCCGTGCCATTACAAGAATGTCGAGAAGTAAAAGCGGGCAGCAATATTTTCCTTTCCTGGATAATATCGTAAGTGGTAAAATGACCATTGAAGGTATTGATGCGGTCAAAGATGACTCCATCCAGTATTTCAGGTTACTGGTGAATACGCAAATGGATTATGTGCAACGGGCTATAAATAAAGACACGGCATTTGAATTCAAAGCACTGACGGCAAAATTAGAAACAAGAGCAAGAGATGTATTTGTAAATACCATCAATGGCCTACACGAGCAGGATGATGTGATCCGGTTTAAGATATTGCAACCACTGAATGCACAGGAGTTATATTACCTGGCCGTTCTTTCAGATGGGTTGATCTATACCTCCAGTTTTGTGAATGGGG
Source organism: Bordetella parapertussis (assembly GCA_943370865.1). GTDB lineage: Bacteria > Bacteroidota > Bacteroidia > Chitinophagales > Chitinophagaceae > CADEDV01. The sequence goes on along the minus strand of CALRSN020000322.1, from coordinate 438 downwards.
TGTACCCGCTGATGATGAAAAAGGTGAACAACCGCAGCGACTCCTTACTGATGCTGCTGAATTTTGATAAGTACAGGAAGTTCATCAAAATGTCGGCCGGCTACAATACCCTCAGCAATTTTCTCAGTTCTTTCCCCGATCCCGATGATGCAGGCAACCTGATGCGGGCCTTTGTAATGAACCTTGAAAAATCTGACGGGCTGGAAGATGGCGTGGATGTAGCTGATTCGTATGCCAGCATCGCAGAAACGGTAAGACCGTTAGCCAATGAAATGCTGACCAATGTGCAGCGGAACTATGAAAGAAATGCAGCACAGAATAATAAAAGAGGGATGGCCATTTATAATATCCTCAATAAACTTTTTCAATCAGCTGATACGCTGAACCAGGTTGACCTGACCAAGGAACTGGGAATACCGCCGGTGTATGAAGTGCCGT
>CALRSN020000321.1:0-4029 GCA_943370865.1 Bordetella parapertussis | reverse complement strand
AGGCTGACAGGCAGCAATGCTCTTATCACTCTCCAATAGCTCTACCATCGGTTCTAACCAGCCCGGTATCACTTCCACATCAGAATTCAATAGCACATAATACTCAGCTTCTACCTGTTTCAATGCTTCATTATATCCTTTGGCAAAGCCATAATTTTTATCAAGCCGGATGATACGGATCTGCGGGTAGGCTTGCTGAAGGAAATGAACAGAATCATCAGAAGACCCATTATCCGCAACGATTATTTCATAATTGGCGTAAGTGGTTGCCAGCACAGCCGGAAGAAATTGTTCCAGGTATTTTCTCCCGTTCCAGTTGAGAATAACAACAGCTGCTTTAGGTAAGGAATTCAATGTCAGTAAAATATTTGTTCAAAAATAAGGGAACGAGGTTTATACTCATTAAATTGGGAGCATGTTTCAGCAAATGATTAACTGGAGGACTGGTTTGGCGGCCATCGCTATCCTGATCGTTAGCGGTACTATTTTCTATTCGCAGTACCTGGCCCGCAAGATCGCCAGCCAGGAAAGGCTGAAAGTAGAGCAATGGGTGGAAGCCAGTAAATCATTATTAGATCCCGGGATAACAGACACAAGGCTTCCTTCCAAGATTGTTTTGGATAATACCGATATCCCCATTATTGAAGCAAATGAAAAAGACAGTATCACCGACTGGGTTAATCTTGATTCGTCTAAGGCCACCAACAACAGGGAGTACCTGCAGAAAAAACTCAAGGATCTCAAATCAATAAACAGTGTACCGATTATTTATAAAGACCCCGCTGACTCTACCAAGATCAACAGGTACTATTACGGCCACACAAGATTATTGAACGAAGTGCAGATCTACCCACTGATCCAGTTACTCATCGTTGGCCTTTTCATTGCAGTTACCTTACTGGCCTTGCGCAGCAGTTACCGTTCCGTTCAAAACCAGGTATGGGCAGGCATGGCAAAAGAAACGGCTCACCAGTTGGGGACTCCAGTTTCTTCCTTAGAAGGATGGGTGGAAATGCTGAAGGAAAATCCCATGAATGAAAAAATAGCTCATGAACTGGAAAAAGACGTGAACCGCCTTCGGCTGGTATCGGACCGGTTTGGTAAAATAGGCAGTACACCCCAACTGGAAGAAATGGACCTGGTGAAACAGATCAGCAGCATGATGGATTATATCAAAAAAAGGGCTCCGGGCAAGATCCGTTTCTCCATGAATACGAACGGTGCTTCCGCGATCATAGCAAAAATCTCAGCTCCCTTGTTTGACTGGGTGATTGAAAACCTGCTGAAAAATGCATTGGATGCCATGGAAGGCAAAGGTTCCATTCATGTAGATATACAATCCGCCAGGGAAGAGATCATTATTGATGTGGTGGATACGGGCAAAGGCATTTCCAAACAGCATATAAATACAGTCTTCAAGCCCGGTTTTACAACCAAGAAAAGAGGTTGGGGCCTTGGCCTTAGTTTATCCCGCCGTATTGTGGAGCAATACCACAAGGGCAATATTTTTGTCAAACATTCAGAAATTGGCAAAGGAACTACGTTCAGAATTGTGCTGAAAAAATAAAACCGCTTACATTTGCAGTCCTTAAAGTTGCCCAGGTGGCGAAATTGGTAGACGCACCACTTTGAGGTGGTGGCGCCCGAAAGGGTGTGCTGGTTCGAATCCAGTCTTGGGCACTTTACCCCCTTAGCCGGGGGTTTTTTTATGTCTTGCCCAAAGCGTAAAAGTCCCGGCAGATCAGGATTCCGGTCGTCTTTCTTTCCGATGACCGTTTTTTATATATCGTTTGTTTTCTCTTATTTTGTTACTCTATTGTTACTCCCGGACCGGAAAGACTGCCAACCGGGGAAAGAAGTAACAACCAGCTGCCAAAATATGAGTGTAACCCTCCGCAAAAGGAAAAACAGTGATGGTACCATTAGCCTGATCCTTGACATTTACAACAACGGAAATAGGCGGTACGAGTTTCTAAAGCATCTGAAACTATGCAAGCCAAAAAACCCGGCAGATCGGCAAAGCAATAAGGACAAATTGCAACAGGCCGAAAAGATTGCAGTTAAAAAGGCTGCAGAGCTTTCCGCAAATGATTATTCAATGGTTTCAGATACTGGCAGGAAAACCTTAGTGGTTGAATGGATGCAGAGCTTTATAAATTCCTATAAGAAGAAAGACAAAAGGAATATGCAGGGAGCATTGAACAACTTCAAAGACTTTCTTATCGAGGACCGGAAACAGGATCTAACCTTTGGGCAACTTACTGAGCTAATAATTTCGGACTATCAGGATTATTTGCGGGATCGATACACCGGCGAAGGTCCTGCAAGCTATTTCAACCGGTTTAAAAAAATGGTCAGGCAGGCCTTTCGTGAGAAGCTAATAGCGGCTAATCCTGCCGCTGGAGTAAAAACGATACAAGGACACGCAAAGAAGAAAGATATCCTTACCATTGCCGAAATTCAAACGCTTGCCAACACAAATACAGAGAATGATCACGTTAAAAGGGCTTTCCTGTTTAGTTGTGTCACTGGTTTGCGGTGGGTTGATGTAAAGGCCCTGAAATGGTCAAACATTAACCTGGAGGCCGGACAGATCACGCTAAAGCAAAGCAAGACAGAAAAAGAGATCCGCAACAACCTGAACCGAACAGCCATAAAGCTACTTGGAAAACAGAAAGGACCTGATCAGCTTGTATTTATTCTGCCCACGGCCAACGGCGCAAATAAAACTCTTGCTGCATGGGTGAAAAGAGCAAAGATTAAAAAAGAGATCACCTGGCATAATGCCAGGCACAGTTTCGGGACAAACATCATTTTCCACGGTGCAGACCTTATAACAGCCAGTGCATTGTTGGGTCATGCCTCCGTAAAGCATACACAGCGGTATATAACAGCGGCCAATGAATTGAAGGAAAGGGCAACGGACAAGCTCAATATTGAACTGTAACCGGTCCCCTATGATGTTTGCAGCCTGTTTTATACATTTGTTGCAAACCTTTCAAATATGAGAATTTCTCCGCTGCTGATCTTCGCCGTCCTTGTCGTTTCGTGCAGTAGTAAAAGCGAATTACTGCCGGCTTCAAAGATTGAGGAACTAAAGACAAACTTTACAGCCAGGATCAGGGAAATTGATACTGCAAACCGGCTTGATTCTTTCCGGCTTGTCAGGATCGACACATTAACCCAAAAAGACCGGGTTTGGTTAATTACCGTAAACCTTACCAGTGATATTGAAACCCTGAAAGACGAAGCGAATAAGTTACTGGAGGACTATAAAGACCGGCTTAACCTGATGAACTTAGCTAACGGAATTTCACAGGCACTTTATAGCAACTATAAATCTGAAGCCGAAACCTACCAACGGCAGGGGCTTGATAAGATCGAAAGGGCAAAGGAATTGATAGATAAAAAGTATTCCTATATAAGTCAGGAAAAAACAGCGGACAGCATTTTGCCGGTTGCCTTTACAGCGGTTTGCCTTTACCAGTTACGGCGGTCCGATCAGTCAGTGCAAAAAGACACTACTCAAATAATCCTGAACACTGACAAGAACATTATTAGTGTCGCTGATTACCTGGGCAAGTACTAAAGCACCTTTATCCCTTTACCTGGTAATTTGGCAATTTTAACTTTACCGTTCTTTTCCTCCCATTTATTGAGGTAGGTCTTAAACGCTTCGATATATACCTCGGTGTATGAATGACGGGGGTCTGAGCTGTCGGCTATGTGCTGGAGCTTCTTTAACAGATCCGTCGGGATGCCTTTTATATTGATTTGAGAAAACTCAGTCTCGGGCAATTTTTTCTTTACACCTTTAGCCATTATTAGTAATTTAGGACTAAGGTATAGAATTTATATAAATATAGCAAATGACCCCGTTTTCCCACTACTCCCCTACTTGATGCCGTTAGCCGGACAGGTTTTCCCACTTGCTAAAATCCTTTTCTTAACATAATGCCGATTATAAAAAAATTACCGGGCTTTCGGTTAAAATTCCCACTTTCTTACAACTACCTGATTATTAAATAG
>CALRSN020000320.1:0-4033 GCA_943370865.1 Bordetella parapertussis | reverse complement strand
TAGAATTTGATAAAATAATGTGGTAAGGCTATCAAAACAAGATGATACTTTACCTGCCTTACATTAAGCCGTCACGATATCTGAAATGAGGAACAAGTCAAACTAAGTGTAGGAATAACATACAGAGACACGAAGGTACGCTTTAATTTGGGAAATAAGTCTTTTATTTACAAAAGAGAGACCAGGAAGCTATATTATAAAGCTTCCCGGTCTCCTTATATCTTTACAAGCTCTGCTTGTTATTTACTTCTTGATAGGCGCATCCTTATGTGGCTTGACCTGGTTGTCAAACTTGATCTGTGTGGCTTGTTGCTTAACCGGCACAGTTTGTTTGATGGTGGTCTGCTTGATGCCTTCATGCTTAATAGCAGTTTGCTTGATACCTGCCTTCAATGAATCGGTAACAAGTGTACCTGCTTTGATTGTATTATTACCTTCCTTCATTGTCACACCGGGTTTCACAACAGGAACCTGCCCTGTTACCGGCTTCACCTGGGGTGTTGTTTCTTTTTTGGCAGGAACTGTAGTTTGTGCTTTCAGGCCCATAATGAGCAGTAAAGACGAAAGTGTGGCAAACAGTTTTTTCATTTTCATTTATTTTAGTTCCTAAATTTACGGCGAACTCCTAAAGAGCCCTATCCCACTTTAGGGGGATATTTTTCGATCATGAAACTCAGCCATTTCTTCAAAAAAACGTCCATAAAGCAACCCGATCATTTGTACGTGGCTGCAAGTGCGGTCCATGGCCGTGGTGTATTTTCTACCAGGGATATTAAAGCAGGAGAACATATTGAAACTGCCCCGCTGATTCCAATCAGCAATAACGAAGATGATCTGCTGAAAAATACTTCCCTTTATCATTACTATTTCCTGGTAAAAAATGAGAAAATAAAAGTTGTGATAGGGCTTGGATACAGTTCAATCTACAATCATAGAGCTCCTTCCAACGCCACGTATAGTATCAACCTCGATAAACAGATCATTGATATCAAAGCAGTGCAAGTCATCAAAGCAGGGGAAGAGATCTTCATCAATTACAATGGCAGGCATGATGACTATTCACCGGTAAATTTCTAATCCATGACAAGACCCTCTTTATATATCAAAGAGATAAAAGGTAAAGGAAGGGGCGTTTTCAGCAGTACCTCTATCCAGGAAAACGACCTGGTAGAAGAATGCCCGTTGATTGAAATACCGGCTGAAGATTTTGACGCCGTCACCTCCACGCATGTGGTTAACTATTGTTTCTTTCTGAACAAGGAAGAAAACATTCTGTCGGTGGCCATGGGATTTGGCTCCATCTATAATCATGCATTCCCATGCAATGCACATCATATGATTGACCGGGAAGCGAAAACCATTACCTTTTTTGCCCTGCGGGATATTAAACCCGGTGAAGAGATCACCATAAATTACAATGGCGATCCGAACAATGATTCCCTGCACTGGTTTACCGCAAGGGATATTGAATACAAGCCTTGATAAACAATCTCAATTTTTTTTAGAGAATCGTAAATTTCCTATACCGCTTTATTCTTCACTGAAACAGTTAAAAATTAACTATTTACACAAGCACTCTTATTGCTTGCCGCTAATAATAACAAAGCTTTGATGAATACACTTGACTGGTATAGCAGAATGATGTACGTTTGCATTCTTCACGTTCCTCTGTAAAAATCACAAAAGAAATACTGTTTCGTATTCTCCATTATTCCTCTGGGATCCTTCATCCGTTTTCCGAAACCTTAAAACTTTTGTGCATGAAAAAGATCAACACATTAATGAAGAATGAGAATGTAATGGCGACTATCGTTGTTGGCGGCATTTTCCTTCTCACCGGTGTAGCTACTTTCCTGGCTATCTACTTCGGATAATTAACTTTTGTAGTCTGAATTGATTTAAAACCGGCATAGGCCGGTTTTTTTATTTTAAACGCAAGGGGATGAACTTTTTTGTTTCTTCCGGGTAAATACTGATAAAATGCGAACGCACCAGGGCTGCTGCAGGTGCATCTTGTCCCGGTAACATCACTGCAATAGACATGGACAGCTTAGCCGGCATATGGCAATCAATACAGTTTTGATACATACCCGGATATTTAGCGGTATCAATTTTACAGAAATTATTATGTGCCACCGTATGACAACTCATACATTTTTGTGAAAAAAGGGCTTTATTGCCCCGCTGGTTCTCATGCGGGTGGTGACAGGTATTGCAGGTCATAGTTTCCCCCATGCGGAAACATTTGCTTTTCTTCAATAACCCCAGTTGGTTTCCATGCACATCCACATTGCCGGTATTGACAGCAAGCTCACTTAATGTATCAATAGTAAAGTAATCCGTCAGTGTTTCACCTGCTGTATAAGAAAAAACAGGTTTTGTCTTATGAATATTTCCACCATGACATAATGCACAGAGATCAAGATTTTGCTGTCGTGACATGGATGCCGGGTTTAAAATATATTTTCCCTTTTTCTCCTGCGGGTTTTTAGTCTGAAATGCCACATGCTCTGCTGCTGGTCCATGGCATTTTTCACAGTCGATCCCATATATGATATTGGTTTTTGAAAACTCTTCTGGTTCCTTTCCATCTTCAGATATTCTTTCTGCAAAAGTTACATGACATTCCATGCACCTCGAAGTAATGGGCCGGTCGATCATAACCCGGTCGGAAGGAAAGCCGGGACTATTAGACCATTGCGCTGCATTGGTGAAATAAGTGATCGGAAGCTGAAATAGTTTATTGCCCCGCCAGGTCATGAATGATTGACCCTTTGCACCGGAACCGGTAACAATATCAAACCGCATGGCTTTTTTCTCTTCCCCTTTAAAATAAACAACCTGGTAAAAATGGCTGTCTCTTTTTTCCATGGCCAGCACTATAGAAGGGGTATATGCATAAACATTCTCACCTTTTTCAAAACTACCCTTGATATATTTTTCTTCTGCAGGCCTGGAAGTAAGATAGTGACCAGTTTGCTTGTGCTTTTCATAAATATCCTTGTGGCAGCTTGCACAGCTGGCAGAACCTGCAAACTGGCCAAATTTTGGTATTTCTTTTTTTTCTATTTCTTCCTGTTCATTATTCACACATTGCGTTAGCAGAAACCCACAGAGAACAATGGCTCCTATCACAATGAATGGCCTGTGATACCTTTTTATTACACTCATTCTAGTTAATTGGTAAAGGGGAAATTACAGAATTGGCAGGAAATTTATCAAAAATTTGCCGGAGCTGATTTTTACTGCTACCTATTGTTGTTAATATCAGGATTGTCAACAAAGGCCTTTTCTTAATTCTTTTTAACAACCATCTCCATTCATCATTAGCTACCTGCACAATCAGCTGGTTGAAAATATATTCGCAACCTGTTCAAAGATCATAAACCTTAAACCTTCTTTTATGAAAAAAATCATTTTGCTGGCAGGACTTACTGCTATATTATTTACTGCCTGTGATAAAGAGAAAAGAGAATGCCCCGGTGCAACTGAAAAAACAGTTGCTTTAAATGGCTTTACCAAAATAAAAGCCGGAGAAACATTTAAAATAGCCGTCGTTAAAGGGGACAATTTCAGCATTAAAGCCAGTGGCTGTAACAACGATCTTAATGACCTGGAAATATCGGTTGCGACCGGCGGCTTTCTTGATATAAAATATAAAACATTCAGAAGTGACCGTTACCGGGTTGATTTTGTAATTACAATGCCCACCCTCATTGCAATTCACTTATCTGGTGCTGCGGATGCAACAGTTACTGGTTTTTCCGGGCAAAACTCAGTGATGAGGTATATTCTTTCCGGTAACGTAACAGTGGTATCCACTGGTACAGGCATTAATGCACAAACTGATCTGTCCGGAACTTCTTCCCTGGTAATAAATGGCAACACCGAAAGCTTATATGGAAGTATTTCGGGGAATGCAAGGCTCAATGCTTACGATCTGTCAGCCACTGAAGTGGATATAGCAGTATCCGGAACCTCAAAAGCATGGGTAAAACCTGTACAGGCTATCTATGCAGAAGCCTCGGGAGAA
>CALRSN020000319.1:0-4050 GCA_943370865.1 Bordetella parapertussis | reverse complement strand
TCCTGGATGTGGAACTGGCCAAGAACGTGATCGTTAATAAAAGAAGTATGAAACCCGGTTATGCCGGTATTGAAAACGATCTTTTCTTCCGTCCTAAAACATCGATGTTATTTGGGGATGCGAAGAAAGTATTGCAGGACCTGATCGGGGAGATAAAGAATTTGTAGTTTGTAATTTGTGGTTTGTAGTTTTGCCCGGTGCAACTTCCTTCTTTCTTATTAAATTCATTAACTAATGCCAAAGGCTTCGATAAAGAAGCTTTTGAACAGGTGCATACATCTGGTGAGCAGGTTACTTCTATTCGGGTTAATCCACGGAAAAGAGCAGAAATCAAAAATCTGAATTCTAAAGTTTCATGGACTTCTGATGGCTACTATTTGGAACAACGACCATCTTTTACCTTCGATCCTCTTTTTCATGCCGGCTGTTATTATGTGCAGGAAGCATCTTCTATGTTTTTGGAACAGGCCCTGCGGCAAACTGTTGATCTGTCAAAGCCTTTAAAAGTGCTTGACCTCTGCGCTTCACCAGGGGGTAAGTCAACACATATACAATCACTCATATCCCAGGAAAGTTTATTGGTCAGTAATGAAGTGATCCGCTCAAGGGCTAATGTTCTCAAGGATAATATCATCAAGTGGGGTTGTGAAAATGCAGTAGTCACTAATAATGATCCTAAAGATTTTACCCGGCTGGAAAATTATTTTGATGTGATCGTGGTGGATGCTCCCTGTAGTGGCAGTGGTTTGTTCCGCCGTGACCCGGAAGCTATTGAAGAATGGAGTGAGAATAATGTGCAGCTCTGCTCACAACGGCAGCAGCGGATACTGGCTGATGTATGGCCTGCGTTGAAAAAAGAAGGGATACTGATCTATTCCACCTGTTCATATTCAAAAGAGGAAGACGAGGATATTATCAATTGGTTATTGCATGAAAAATCAGCTTTGCAAAGCCTGTTGACATTCGATTCATCATGGGGAATTATTGAATCAGGCGGCGGCTACCGTTTCTGGCCGGACAAAGTAAAAGGGGAAGGTTTTTTCCTGGCCTGTTTTAAAAAGACAGATGGGGAGGAAACTGCTTCCGTGAAATTAAAAAGCAAACCGGAAGCTGCTACTAAAAAAGATATTGAAATGCTGGCCCGCTGGATCAAGATGGATGGCCTGCAATTCGTAAAGCATCTTACAACCGTGTATGCATGGCCGCAGCACCTGGCCGCAGATTTTTCTTTCCTCTTGGAAAAGCTCAGGGTGATCTATTCCGGTGTGCAGGCCGGTGAATTGATGCGGGATAAATTAGTGCCGGACCATTCTCTTGCCATGAGCCTGCTTGTAACTGACGAAGTACCCCTTACAGCTTTGAATTATGAACAGGCTATTCAATACCTGCAGCGAAAAGACATACAACTTCAGGAGGTGGCCAAAGGATGGCAGCTCATGGCCTATAATGGACATCCGTTGGGCTGGGCCAACGTTTTACCCAACCGGGTCAACAATTATTACCCCAAGGAACTGAGGATATTAAAAGACAATTAAATGGGTGGCCTGTGGGCAAAAATCTGCATCTTTGTAGCCCAAATCTTGTCAGTATGAAGAAGTGTTTTTCCCCCTTTCTGGCCTTGTTGCTGATGGCTCATTTTGCCATTGCCCAGAAGTCTGACCTGATGATCAAAAGCAGTGATAAAGGCCTGTACCTTGAGCACAAAGTGGCGGCAAAGGAGAGTTTTTTTGCAATTGGCCGTCTTTACAATGTTCATCCCAAGACACTGGCTTCTTATAACAAACTTGATATGACTAAAGGACTGGTCATTGGCCAGGCAGTACGCATACCATTAACCGATACTAATTTCACACAAAAAGGAAACACCGGCACACCTGTCTATTACAGAACCGGGGAGAATGAAGGGCTGATGAAAGTAAGTAATATGCACAATAATGTGCTGTTACAAAATCTACGTGACTGGAATAGCCTGGCTGCTGATAACATTCCCAAGGGGTCAAAACTGGTGGTGGGATTTTTATTGTCAAAAGAGATGCCTGCTGTTACGCTAAAGGGTAAAGCTGCACCAGTTACAGAAACCGTAAAAGAGACAGCTGTCTTAGTTACAGCACCCAAAGAAGAAACAGTGAAGACGGAGCCTGTGGTTGAGATCAAAAAAGAGGAACCCAAGCCTGAAACTAAAAAAGCTGAGCCTGTTTTTGCCAAACAGGAAGAGAAAATCATTCCTGCATCATCTGAAAACGGGTATTTCAAGTATCATTTCGAACAACAGGTGAAAACAAGCCCCGTGTCAAAAGATGCTACCGTTACATCCGCTATTTTTAAAACGACCAGTGGCTGGCTGGATGCAAAATATTATTTACTGATAGATGCTGTGCAACCGGGAACAATCGTAAAGATCACTAACCCGGTTAATAACAAAGTTATCTATGCAAAAGTATTGGGGGCAATGGCTGGTATCCGCCAGAATGAAGGCTTTGATATCCGGATCAGTAGTGCCGCTGCTTCGGCCTTGCAGGTAACTGAGCAGGATAAGTTCATTGTAAAGGTCAACTATTAGGAAAACGGTATCCTCGCAGGAATTCTTCTACAGCAATTTTCTTTTTGCCTTCTAATTGTAATTCCTTTACGTAGATAAATCCATTACTACAGGCAAATTTCAGAAATGTTTTCCCATCTGTTTTAAATTCACCTGTTGCCATACCAGTATTGGTTAATTCCTTTTCACTTCTGTAGATCTTCAGGGTCTTTCCGTTCAGACTGGTAAAGGCGCCCGGGAAAGGGGAGAGGCCCCGGATGAGATTGTGTACTTCGGCAACTGATTTTTTAAAATCGATCTTGCAGGTCTCCGTAAAAATTTTTGGTGCATGTTTAATTGTTGATGGTTCATAGTTCACGGTTGATAGTTGTGGCATTTCTTTAATTGAACCATCTGTCAAACCTTTCACTGTTTTCACTAATAAAGCAGCTCCAATCTCCTTCATTTTGTCATGTACTTCACCAGCGGTATCGTTTTCTCCAATTGGAAAACGTTCCTGTAATAAAATATCACCTGTGTCTATTTCGTGTTTAAGCTTGAAGGTAGTTACACCTGTTTCTTTCTCCCCATTAATTACCGCCCAGTTAATGGGTGCAGCGCCGCGGTATTGAGGTAATAAACTTCCATGTAAATTTACACTGCCCTTGGGCGGCATATTCCAAACTACTTCTGGCAACATGCGGAAGGCAACTACGACCTGGAGATCAGCTTGCAGTGTTCTTAATTCTTCAATAAATTCAGGATTCTTCAGCTTCTCGGGTTGAAGGACTTTCAGATTATGTTCCACTGCATATTTTTTTACCGCACTTTGCTGCAGTTGCATGCCTCTTCCGGCAGGTTTATCAGGAGCTGTGAGCACTCCCACAATAGTACACCCGGCTTTTACCAGTGCATCTAATGATGCAACTGCAAATTCAGGGGTACCCATAAAAACAATTCGCAGCGATTGAAAGTCTTTCATCGCTGCGAAGATATTGTAAAGAAATAAAAAAGACCTGGTTGACTGTACTTAAGAACATTTATCTTTTCTCCAGGTCAGTGTTACCCTGCAACCGCCTTTTAATGCAGGTAGTACCGGCCAGCCATAGTTGAGTCGTGTTTCAAATCCCAGCATTTTTGCCTTATTAAAAGCAATTGGCTTGCTGTTGAACAGAAGGTAGGTATTAATGATCGTTTTGTTGGATGCTCCATTTTTTATTTCTACCCGGCGGTAACTGATCTCATTTAATGGGATGTCAATGGCTTTCCACCAGGTAATTCCCGGGCCAGGCTGCAAAACAAATTCAACCGTTCCGGTATCCACCACATTATATTCTACTTTAAAATCAATTTCGTCACAATCATCACCCGTTCTTAAAATACCGGTTGAATTGGCAGCTGTGGGTGGAAAGGGATAGATCTGTCTTGCATAGATGGAATCCATACGTGATAGTATAGTAGACCGTGGTACACTTATTCCATTATTGGTGAGGATGCCAGGGATGAAATAGTGCATAATCGAGGCTGGATCA
>CALRSN020000318.1:0-4056 GCA_943370865.1 Bordetella parapertussis | reverse complement strand
CTGTCATTACTGAAAATTATTTTATTGGCTTCAGTTTTTAATAAGGGAATACTATCCAATGCAGTCAGGTAAATAATTCTGCTTTTATGGATATAGCCATTTTTTGAAATCCCCTTTTTTTGATAATCTACATTGACCCATTCTCCATCGTTGTCAAAATACCAGACAAAACGTCCATTGTGTAAAGTATCTGAAATATTGGCTGTGAGTGCAGCTGAACTTCTGATATTCACATAGCCGTCCGTATCCTGTATTATCGCAAATTGCCCGTATGAAACTGTTGTTAGCAAACAAAGGCAGCCGGTAAATATTTTTTTCATAGCAAAACAATTATTCTATCTCAATATCATATTTATCCAGCAATCCAACTATACCCGGAAAAGAGAATTTTGCTTTTTTGATGGTATTCGAGGCGGGGTCAATGGAATAATTGAAGGCAGTACTGAGGTCGGCTTTTTCTAAAAGGGTTTCCCCGAAAATAGCACTGGCAAGATCGCAGCGGCTGAAGACCGACTGGCTGAGATCGGCACCGGTAAAATCAACTTCCTGCAAAATACAATCGGTGAAATTCGTTTTCTTCATTTTCACCTGGTAAAAAGAAGAAAGGTTCAGGGTGCATTTTTCAAAACTCACTTCAAAGAGGAACGGATCGCAGTTATCAAAATGTAAACCCAATAGCTTACAGTTGTTGAATTTTACATCCCGCAACCCGGTTTTGGAGAATTTAGCATTACTGAGGTTGCAATCCGTAAACGTACATTCCGTGAAAGATATCTCTGCCAGGTTGCTTTCCGAAAAATTACAGTTGCTGAAGGTACAGTTATCGTAATCCCCTTTCGAAGGTGATTGAACCGAGAAATCCGTTTTTTCAAACTGTTTATCTTCTATATAATTCCTGCTCATCGGTAAAGAGAATAGTTTTTCTCCACCGAAGATAAACAGAAAGCCTTTCTGGTAAACGATGCAACTATAAACCTTTATTAAAGAAGATAACTCCTTCCACCGAATAGCTGGTGGAGGAGAATTTATTTTTCAACCCGGCGGATGCTTTAACACCCCAACCACATTTGGAATCATAAATAAGATCAAGCTTTTCCCCAAAACTGATCGGGCTGCCTTTCAAAAGGTCTTCCGTATCCACACCCACGCCAACAGAAAGTTCATAGCTGTTATCCGACGGATGGAATTCAACACCGGCCCCCACCGGCCCGATCTCTAAACCACCACTGACATTCACTCCCATTTCCTGTTGGGATTGCACGCCGTTGGGGCCTTTGGTAAATGTATTGGAAGCTTCAATGCTGACCACATCATTGGGGGCGAACGTAACTTTTGTTTTAATGGATTCTGTGGCCGCACATTTGGCCGGCTCCGGTGCTTTGGGGCCATCGCATTTGGGTGTAATGTCTCCATCTGTTCTTACAATGAAAGCCTGGTAATGCACCCGGCGGATCAGTTTATCATTCAGCGCCAGGTATTGATTCACGGTTATGAAAGGAACACCTTTTTCATCCATTTTCATCTTCATATGAAAAGGTCCTTTCATTGCTGCACCCGGACCATCCGGCGGAAGCGGTGACCATGTTTTTATCTTTTGCCATTTACCCACATTCAACAGGTCCAGTTCACCGGAAGGCATCCCGTTTATTTCCACGTTGCCTTCTTCATCAATGGTGCCGCTGAAACTCCAGTCCCGAATTTGAAAACCATCTTTCAGGTTGGTGGTAAAACCGCCCATCGTGCCGGCAACAGGAGCAGGTATCACACCCATAGCAGGAGCAGCTGCACCACCCTGGTACACATACAATACTTTTCCCGTGCCGCTGATATTACCCATGCGGGTAATATCCATCGAAAATTCTTTGGCGCAGGCCAGCGTTTGCAAATTGATATTGGTGCTACCTAAACCGGTTCCGAATTGTGTATTGGCATCAGCAGCTGTTTCACCGGAACGGGCACTAGCCACTTCAGCTTCATAATGGCCTTCCCATTGCGCCAGTTTTTCTTCTTTGGTCTGCGGCTTATTCGTTTTGGGTTTATTGCTGTTGGGTTTGGATGATTTGACAGGAGTGGGGCTTTTTGCAACGGATGCATTCTTCCCTTTGGCACCTTCCCGCCCTTCACCGGCATAGCCAAGGTCCCAGGCTTCTTCAAAACTTTTTTGTGCTTCTTCTTTCTTTCCTTTTTTCTCTTGGATCTTGCCATCGGTATAACAATACAATCCATTCTGCGGATCAATGCGACGGGCTATACGATTAGCAGAATCGGCTCTCACCATATCATTGGTTTTGTAATAAGCGATCGCCAGGTTTCCAAATGGAGAGGCCAGGTTAGGGAAAGTTCTTGTTACTTCTTTCAGTAAAGCAATGGCATCCCCGTATTTACTGTTATCCATCAGCAATAAGGCCATGTTATTTAAAAAAAGACCGTTGGTCGGTTGCAATTGCGCTGCTTTGGCATAACCATACAAGGCATCGGGCCGCAGGTTTTTGAAATAGCAAACCATGGCATTGATATAATAGGCCTGTGCCATATTACCTTTTAGTTTCTTTGCAGTGGTCGCTGCATTTTTATCTACCTGCTCATAATACTTGGCCTTGCTCTTTGCATCGGCCAGTGTTTGTGCAATGATCTGCGGTACCGTACCCGTCACAACTGTTGCTGCCGCCGGCAATGTTCCTTCTTTTTGCCAGGTGGAAGTACCCTTCTCGTTACTCAGCATTTTAAAGGGAAGGGTGAGGGTGCCATCCACGTTGCTGAACGGTCCCGTTTGTTTGCCCTGTTCCATTTCTTTAAAGATGATCGTAATATTATTCCCCGTGATCTTCCAGGTGCCATTATCTTCCACGGTTTGCCCCGGCATGGCCGCTTTCAGTTTGAAAGTGCCGGGGGCAAATGTCAGCGAGATCACCGCCTGGTTCTTGGGCGATTTCCCGTCACTGTCTTTTACAAGGGTATATTTTCCCTGCAGGGTTTGGGCATCGCTAACAAGGCCGGCGAATAAGAGAGCTACAATTAAAACGGTTTTTGGGGTTATGCAAAACAGTCCTCTTTTCATAACAGGGTTATTTTCAATTAATGTGAATGATTAAAGGTAAAATAGCCGGGAGGATATTAATATCCCTCTTTTGGGGGAATTCGGGTCGTACGGGTTTATTTTATTGTCATATTTCAAATGGGGTGGGATTTTTCCCACTTCTGAGAATAACCGCCTGTTGTGTTTGCCAGTCAACCCGGAAATAGGAAAACCAGTTATATTTTTTATCAATAATACAGAAGTCGTTTTGAGCTATAGAAGCCAAGGCTATCAGGGCATTGGGTTTACAGTCATATACCAGATTTTTCAACGAAGGTGATTCCCGGTTTATAATAACTGTCCAATAGTTGGTAGTAATATCAAGTTTGTCCAGCCAAACAGTATGATCGGGAAGGTTAATTGATCTGATTTCTGTTTTGTCCTTAATATTCTCCGGCCAGCTATTAAAATACTGGCTCAAATTGTTCAGGTCTTTCGTTACATCTTTTACAATAATAAACTCTTTCTCAATCGACCTCAGTATATTTCTCCCTTCAGTAAAAGGAACTCTGAAATCTGTTACTGGAAACTCCTGCTTAAGGCTATTAATTTTTTCTTCTAAAAACATTTGTAAAAAATAATTAGGGGCCATTTATTTCCTGCAATTACCGGGTTAGAGCTGGGCTGCATTATATATCCATCTCAAATACCACCCTGTCTTGTCCTGGTGCAGCATAGTCTTTTACCACTTCGATGCCATCTTCGTTTTTTGTACCAAGCAATTTCATTCCGATCTTTTTATGAAAGGAAATGGGCAGTTGGTTGGTAGCCGTCGTAATTGCTTTTAGTTTGTTGTATCCTTTACTTTTAACATGATTCGTAAAGTGTTCATACAGCAGTGTACCTAATCCTTTATTTTGGAAATTTTGTCTTACCCCAATTAAATGAACATAACCTGTCTTTTGCGTTTGCGATAAAAATCCAAATAAATAGGCAATAACTTTACCATGATCCCTGATAACAAATGCAGTGTCACCGAA
>CALRSN020000317.1:0-4128 GCA_943370865.1 Bordetella parapertussis | reverse complement strand
ACCAACTTATCGTTCGTTAGTTGCATGTTCACCATCTTATTATCTTCCACTCTGCCTAACTGGATCATGACAGAAGTGGAGATCATATTAAGAACTAATTTCTGTGCCGTACCACTTTTCATTCTTGTACTACCGGTTACAAATTCAGGTCCTACCACTACTTCAATCGGGAAATCAGCTGCAGCGCTTACAGGTGAATCCGGGTTGCAGGAAATACTTCCCGTTACAATTCCTCTTTTCCTGCATTCATCCAACGCACCAATCACATAGGGCGTAGTACCGCTAGCGGCAATACCAATCACCACATCTTTATCGCTGACATTATACTCCAGCAGGTCTTTCCAACCCTGGTCTTTATCATCTTCAGCAAACTCTACCGCTGACGTAATCGCTTTTTCGCCACCTGCAATGATCCCGATCACCAAGCCCTTTGGAACACCATAGGTCGGGGGGCATTCACTGGCATCCACAATACCTAATCGGCCACTGGTGCCTGCACCGATATAAAACAAACGGCCTCCCATCAGCATCTTGTCTCCAGCTATTTCAGCAAGCTTTTCGATCTGGGGGATCGCTTTTTCCACGGCTGCCGGTACGGTCTGGTCTTCTTTATTAATATTGATCAACAAATCGGCTACCGACATTTTTTCCAAATGACGATACCGGCTTGATTCCTCTGTTATCTTTTCAAATGCCATAATTCCTTTCTTTTTCGTTAGCTATGGTATTCCACCAATCCCTCCATCGGGTTTTTTAATACCCTGCCCAGTTCAAATTCATAACTGTCGCAAAGGTGCTGCAACACATCCTTAAAACCAAATGCAACTCCCCCGGTAAAATTGACGGGCAGGGTCCATATTTCCCGGTACTTGCAGAGATGGTTAAAGAAAAAATCATTCAACCCGTCTTCAATGATGTTTTCGATCATATAATGTCCCCGGTTATCGGCCAGAAATTTAGTAAATCCTGCCAGATAACGGTTAGGCAGGGGCTTTTTATAAACGTTTTCTAATATCTCGGCCGCATTCGTGGTGTAGGTCAGGTCAAAACGTCCCCGCAATTCTTCATCAAAAGTGCCGTAGAGATAATACTGTATTACTTTTTTCCCCAAGTATGCGCCGCTGCCTTCATCTCCCAATACATAACCGAGTCCGGGGCTATTCTTCACGATCTTTTTGCCATCATAATAGCAGGAATTGGAACCCGTTCCTAATATACAGGCAATACCTTTTTTTCTTCCGCAAAGCGAACGGGCAGCCGCCATCAGGTCGTGGGTAACTTCAGTTTTAGCACCTGCAAAAACCTGCAAAATGGCTTTTTTAACTGATTTGGCATTGGTAGTATTAGCACAGCCGGTGCCATAATAATAGACTTCATCTACCTCCACATTCTTCAATTTAGGTGTCAGCTCTTTTAGTAGAATATCTTTTATCTGTGTAGTGCTGAGAAAGTACGGGCTGATGCCCTGGGTGAAGATGGTCTTCTTTTTTCCATTGTTGACCAGGCACCACTCGCCCTTGGTGGCGCCACAATCTGCTATAAGTTTAACAACAGGCATAATATAGGTTTGCAATCCTTGGATTCAGTTTGAGTGCTGTTGGATTTGCTAAAATCAGTAACCGGTTCAGCATGAAAGAATAACCTTCAATAACAAACTAAAACTTTTGGCTATTTTGCGTTCAAATTACATAATTAAGACGTACGATGCTGAATAAAAAATTGCAGGTGTGGCTACCCCTGATCTTTGCCCTGGTGATGGTGGCAGGAATGTTCTTTGGTTACAAGTTGAACGACAAAGCAGGTAGTAAAAAAGGGTTCTTCAGCAGTAACAAAAGAGGCTCTTTACAAGAAGCCCTTGATCTTATCAACCTGAAATATGTAGATTCTGTTCAATTGGATTCGCTGGAAGGCATCGCCATCGAACAGATGATGAACGAACTGGATCCACACTCTGTTTATTTTCCACCGGTTGAATTACAGGCTGCCAACGAAGACCTGGCCGGTAACTTTGAAGGTATCGGTGTTGAGTTCAATGTGTTTGGCGACACGGTAAATGTTGTGTATGTTATTCCTAATGGCCCCAGCGATAAAGCCGGTTTGAAGATCGGAGATAAAATTTTAACGGTCAATGATTCCTCACTGGTAAAAAGAAACCTGGAAACCGACCAGATCAAAAAACTGATCCGGGGTGAAAGGGGCTCCAAAGCCGTTTTACAAATTTTAAGGGATGGTAAAACCGCCACCTATACTGTTACCAGGGGCACTATCCCTGTTCCTTCCATTGATGCTGCTTATATGCTGGATAAAACAACCGGCTATATCAAACTGAATAAGTTTACAGAAAGCAGTTACGAAGAATTTATGCAGGCGATGGAAAGATTACAGAAAGAAGGCTTACAAAATTTAATATACGACCTGCGGGGTAATGGCGGTGGTTTTATGAATGAAGCCGTGGACATGGCGGATGAATTTTTGGATAATGATAAACTGATCGTTTATACCGAAGGAGTAAACAGTAAAAAAAGGGAATACCGATGCAAACGTCCCGGTCTTTTTGAAAAAGGAAAGCTCACTATTCTTATTGATGAATTATCGGCCAGTGCCAGTGAAGTATTAGCTGGAGCCTTACAGGATTGGGACAGGGCCACTATCATCGGCCGCCGTTCTTTTGGTAAGGGATTAGTACAGGAGCAGTATGGGTTGAGTGATGGCTCTGCCATTCGCCTGACCGTAGCAAGGTATTATACACCTCTCGGACGCAGCATCCAGCGTCCTTATGAAAAAGGCAGAAAAGTGTATATGGATGAATTATGGGAACGTTATTCCAATGGTGAATTATTATCAGCTGACTCCAATAAAATCAGCAATGGTAAGCAATACAAAACGATAGGCGGCAAAACGGTATATGGTGGCGGCGGCATCATGCCTGATATTTTTGTAGCACTTGACACCAGCACCTACCAGCGCAGTGTGAACCGCCTGCTGATCGATGGAGGTTTCAACAGTTTTGTGTATAATTATTACTTGCAGCACCGGCAACAAGTGGATCAGTATGCCACGGCCACTGACTATGCAAAAGGTTTTACCAACGGAGAAGAAATGTGGAATGGCCTTGTGAATTATGCGGCTAAAGATTCAATCAACCTCAAAGGTGTGGGTGAAAAAGAAAAGCAATCCCTGCGCCAGCGGTTAAAAGCATTACTGGCCCGCTACAAATGGAGAAATGATGGCTTTTACCAGGTATTGAATATGGATGATGAAATGGTAAAAAAAGCTTTGGAAACGATGGCGAAATAATTTGCCTGCACTCATTTCGTTAATGGGATTCCTGCATATTACCGGAACGAAGCCCCAATGTGATCATTTCTTTTAGTGCCGCAGCCAGGAACAGTTTTCCAGCGGAATCGAGCGGAATTTTTGTTTCACCACGGTATAATTCATGACTCAAATTTCCCTGCTCATCACTTTCAATTACCACATGTTTATCATTACCCCAGTATTCGATATAACCATACGGGGAAATACTTGTAACAGCTGATGAGTCTTCTGCAAAATGAATATCACCTGCACATTTGATTTTGGCCGAAGTGGTACCATCACTGGTTTCAATAGTCGTATGTCGGGGGCCGTTATGACAAGAAACAAAAACTAAAGAAGTAAAGAGCCAGCCCATCACTGTTGTGTTTTTATTCATGGTTCTGATTTTATAAACGAAACTGCAAACCCATTTTTAAAATGGATTTGCAGTACAAATTTGTTCCTTAAGCCGGTGATCATTGGTCTTTATTCTCGTCCCACCACTTTTTTTCCATTTTGTAAGAACCGAACAGGCCTAATCCACCACCTATAGCAATCAGGGCAAAATAGATGGGTGCATTCCTTCCATCATCGTGATAACGAATATTCTTAAAGCTGCTGTATAAAACATAATTATCCAGCACATAGGCCAGGAACAGGCCCACTCCCGCCCCGATCAGGAGCAACGCCCATTTCAGGTTTTTATACGGCGCCGGCCGGTTGGCAAATTGTTTCGGGTTCATCCCTTTTTCGATCATGGCCAGGTTCTGCCTGGTTTTCAGGTAATAGATACCAAAGATCATGGCAAATCCGCCAGCAAACATGGTTATC
>CALRSN020000316.1:0-4166 GCA_943370865.1 Bordetella parapertussis | reverse complement strand
CGGTAAGAAGAAGGCACCTAAGAAGTAAGATAATAGCCATTAGCTCTGAGCCAACCGCTTTGAGCTTTTGGTTTATATATGCACCAACAACCACTGAATTGATTACGGATACCCGGTGCAGGAGGAGGATCAGTTCAGGTTCCGTTTTGAAAGCGGGATAATTAATTAAGTAAAGATTACCTCAGAACAACAAACATGGCAAAAGCACAAGCACAGCAGCAACAGGTTAGCGCAAAAGCAGCTGCTAAAAAAAGAGTGGTGAAAGTGGACTCCTACGGAGATGCTCACATTTCAGCCACATTCAACAACATTATCATCAGCCTTACCAACAAGAACGGCCAGGTTATTTCCTGGAGCAGTGCCGGTAAAATGGGCTTCAAGGGTTCTAAAAAGAACACTCCCTATGCTGCACAAATGGCCGCCGCTGATGCAGCAAAAACTGCATTTGATGCCGGTCTGAAAAGAGTGGACGTATATGTAAAAGGTCCTGGTGCTGGTCGTGAAAGCTCTATCCGCTCCCTGTCACAAAGCGGTATCGAGATCGTAATGATCAAAGACGTAACGCCGTTACCACACAACGGTTGCCGTCCTCCGAAGAAGAGAAGAGTATAATCGAAGCTATTAGCTGATGGCGTTAAGCCGTTAGTTATTGACATATTTGAGCCAGATTGGTTTCATTTTTAAAAAGGGTACACGATTAATTTTTTAAAGCTTTTTACTGATCGTTGTACCGGATTCTAAAAAAGCTTAAATGAAAGTAAAATTATGGCAAGGTACACTGGTCCAAAGACCAAGATCTCCCGCATTTTCGGGGAGCCTATTTTAGGCAATGGTAAATGGTTGGGTAAAAACAGCAACCCTCCCGGTCAGCATGGGGAGAAACGTAAGCGTAAAACTTTAGGTGAATACGCTTTACAGCTCCGCGAAAAGCAAAAGGCTAAATACACATATGGTGTATTAGAGAAACAATTCCGTAAAACTTTTGAGGAAGCATCACGCCGTAAAGGTGTAACCGGTGAAAACCTCATCAAATTACTGGAAGCCCGCCTGGATAACACTGTTTTCCGCATGGGTATTGCTCCTTCACGTCCTGCTGCCCGTCAGCTCGTTAGCCACAAACACATTGAAGTAAACGGCGAAGTTGTGAATGTTCCTTCTTACCAGTTAAAAGCTGGTGATGTGATAACAATCAAAGAAGGCAGCAAAACAAGAGAGTCAATTACCAGTATTGTTCGTGCTAAGAACCCTAAGTTCAACTGGCTGGATTGGAGTGAAACCGAGTTCAAAGGTACTTTCATTACTTATCCTGAAAGGGAAAGCGTTCCTGAAAACATTAAGGAGCAACTGATCGTCGAATTGTACTCTAAGTAATAGCTGAATTGTATTCAGAACGTACAAGAGTGCGACGCAACAGGCGATGAGAGTAGTACTTAAGCTGGTAACACAATCATTTTAAATCTAAAGAATAAAATATGGCAATTTTAAATTTCCAGAAACCTGATAAGATCATTCTGCAAAAGGCTACGGATTTTGAAGCTCAGTTCGAGTTTCGTCCGTTGGAGCCCGGCTATGGCGTTACGATTGGTAATGCACTTCGCCGTGTATTGCTGAATTCATTGGAAGGCTATGCTATCATCGGTGTGAAGATCGAAGGTGTGGAACACGAATTCGCTACCATGAAAGGTGTTAGTGAAGATGTGGTGGAGATTTTCCTGAACCTGAAACAGGTTCGTTTCAAAAAGATCGTTGATCATGAAGTGGCCAATGAGAAGATCATTTTGTCTATAAAGAACAGAACTGAATTCACAGCCGGTATGATCGGAGAAGGAACACATTCTTTCCAGATCATGAACCCGGACCTGCTGATCTGTACGCTTGATTCATCTGCCAAGATGGATGTGGAGCTGACAATCGGTAAAGGCCGTGGTTATGTGCCTGCAGAAGATAACAAGCCGAAAGATGCCCCGCTGGGTTATATTCCTATCGATGCTATTTACACGCCGATCAAGAATGTAAAATACACGATCGAGAATACCCGTGTGGAACAAAGGACGGACTTCGAAAAACTGATCATGGAAGTTTCTACAGATGGTACCATCCATCCGGAAGAAGCGGTGAAGCAGGCTTCACGCATCCTGATCCAGCACCTGATGATTATCACGGATGAGAACATCACGTTCGATAATAAAGAAGAGAAGAAAGAAGACCTGGTGGACGAACAAACTTTGCAACTGCGTAAAGTATTGAAGACTCCATTGGAAGATCTCGATCTGTCTGTTCGTGCCTTTAACTGCTTAAAAGCTGCCAAGATCAACTCCCTGAGTGAACTGGTGCAGTATGAGCAGGAAGACCTGATGAAATTCCGCAACTTCGGTCAGAAATCACTGGCTGAGATTGAGCAAGTGCTGACTGAAAGAGGTTTGCATTTCGGAATGGACCTGGTGAAACTGGGTATTGACCTGAGTGAATTTTAAGCCCCTCCAAACCTCCCCTGAAGGGGAGACTTTTGGAAGAGTGTTTGAATACGAATAATAATTATTAACAAGGCTGTTTTGATTTTCAAGGCAGCGAACGTTGCAAATCCTGACACGGTGTAACGTCAAAAAACAAATGTCATGCGTCACGGAGACAAAGTAAAAAACCTAAGCCGCACCAAAGCTCACAGAGAAGCTTTGCTGAGCAACCTGGCTTGTCAGCTCATCGAACACAAAAGGATCGTTACCACGGTAGCAAAAGCGAAAGCATTGCGTGTATACGTGGAGCCCCTGATCACTAAAGGTAAAACCAACACTACGCACCAGCGTCGTGTGGTGTTCAGCTACCTGCAGGATAAGGAAGCGATCAAAGAACTGTTTGGTAATGTAGCAGAAAAAGTAGCCGGCCGTCCCGGTGGTTAGACCCGTATCATTAAGTTAGGTGCCCGCCCCGGTGATAATGCAGAAACTGCATTGATCGAACTGGTTGACTTTAACGAGATCTACGGTAAGGGTAAAGGCGAAGCGAAAGCTCCGGCTAAGAAAACCCGCCGCTCTGGTGCTGCGAAAAAGAAAGCAGAAGGCACGGATAAACCGGAAGCATCTGCAACAGAAGATAAAGCTGCTGAATAATAGCAACACAACGCTGTTCAATATGAATGCCCCCGGTTTACCGGGGGCATTTTTTTTAATAATAATACAACGGCTAGACAGGAGTGACAACGGGTTTTATACGAAAAATGAAGTATTTTCATTTTCACATTTTCCCTGCTTGCTATACTACTATATTCAACTTTTAAACCAACGAAATGGATCATCCGTCAGGCAGGTCATTGCAGCAATTCAGAAATGAGGTCGGGATCAAATTCCAGCTTTATAATAGCCTCTTCACTTCATTACCTTTTCACCGGATTGAAAAGACAGGTATCCTGTTGTCTTTGCTGTCCAATAATTGCGAGGAAGGGTATAAAAAGAAATTAAGCCCGGTTGAAATACTCGAAGATTTTTTTAGCAAGCATACCCTCTATGGCAAAGAAAATGAACGGGCAGACCTCCTGTTCCGCTTTGTACAGTACGTAGAAAGGCAAGTGGTATTATTTGATGCGCTGGAAGATGCAGCTTTTCGCAGTGTGCATGACCTGAACGGGGTGGGTACATTGAAACATTTAGAATCGGAAGTATTACAGGGGAATAAAGAGAGAGAGCTTGCTGATAAACTGAAAGATTTTTCCATACGGATGGTATTAACAGCTCACCCCACACAATTTTACCCGGGTTCTGTATTGGGGATCATCAACGACTTGTCAAAGGCACTGAATGATAATAATACAAGCCTCGTAAATACTTACCTGCAGCAACTGGGCAAGACACCTTTCTTTAAAAAGAAAAAGCCAACACCATATGATGAAGCGGTTAGTTTGATCTGGTACCTGGAGAATATTTTCTATCCTGCAGCCGGGAGGATCATTTCTTCATTAAAAAACCAGTTTCCTGAGGCGGTGGATAAGCAGAACCCTGTTATTCGTATGGGATTCTGGCCCGGGGGTGACAGGGATGGTAATCCGTTTGTAACCAGTGATATCACATTACAGGTGGCCAATGCGTTGCGGGGGGGGATTATTAAGTGTTATTATATGGATGTGCGCCGCCTGCGGAGAAGGCTCACCTTTGAAGGAGTGGAAGTGTTACTGG
>CALRSN020000315.1:0-4177 GCA_943370865.1 Bordetella parapertussis | reverse complement strand
CTTTTACTAATGCAGATATATCTTCCCCGGCATTGCCGATGATGGCCAGCAGGTCATTCACCTGCAGCTTACCACCTTTATCAATGCCAATATGCAAGAGGGTACCGTCTTTATAACTTTCCAGTTCCATGGTGGCTTTATCTGTTTCCACTTCAGCCAGCAGGTCACCTTTTTTTACGTTGTCGCCAATTTTTTTATGCCATGCAGCGATCACTCCTTCGGTCATGGTATCGCTAAGGCGGGGCATTAAGATCACTTCAGCCATTTGCCTATGAATTTTGGCCGAAATTAAGGTAAAATGAGCAATTACCCGGTGGCTTTGAAGCCCGAACCCCCTTTGGCGCTATTCTTTTTTGAACAGGCGGTTTTACTTATTTTGAGCTCACTTAACTGATGTCTCATTTATGCCAGCAATTCATTTTTTATACCCGGCCAATCCCTCCAATGTACCCGATTCTATTACACAGCCATCTGCCGCTTTTAAAAAGCAGGTTTCAGGTGTCATGGGGTCAATTATCTTCTTTTTTGTCGTTTACCTGCTACTGTTCATCCTTGCCATCGGCCTGGTGATCGGTTGTGTCTATGCTGGGATTGCGATCATTGTCAATGTTCCAAAACTGATCACTATCGTCGCGGGCCTGGGGTTAATTGGTGTGGGAGTGATGGTTTTTGTTTTCCTCGTCAAATTCTTATTTGCCGTATCAAAATATGACAGGTCAGGTATTGTTGAGATCACAGAAGAGGAGCAGCCTGTTTTATTTGCCTTCATCCGCCAACTGACAAAGGATACGCAAACCCCTTTCCCCAAAAAGATATACTTGTCAGCAGATGTGAATGCCTGTGTGTTTTATGATTCCAGTTTCTGGAGTATGTTTTTACCGGTGAAAAAGAACCTGCAAATAGGATTGGGTTTGATAAATGCTTTAAATGTAAGTGAATTCAAGGCAGTGATGGCGCATGAATTTGGCCACTTTTCCCAGCGCAGCATGAAACTGGGCAGCTTTGTATACAACGTGAATAAGATCATTCATAACATGCTCTTTGACAACCAGGGGTACGCTAATTTCTTACAAGGCTGGGCAAGTCTCGATGGAATATTTGCGTTTTTTGCCAACATCACTGCAAAAATTGCACAGGGCATACAGTGGATATTACGGCAGATGTATGGACTGATCAATAAAAATTATATGCGGTTATCAAGAGAGATGGAGTTTCATGCCGATGCAGTAGCCGCCAGTGTTAGCGGAAGTAAAAGCCTGGTTACTGCTTTGCGGAGAGTGGAGCTGGCTAATTCCGGCTATAATATCGCTTTACAAAAATGTGATGATCTCTTCCGGGAAAAAAAGATCAGTAGTAATATCTACCAAAACCAAACAACCGTATTACTTCATTTGGCAGAGGAATTCAAACTGCCGCTGCAACACGGACTGCCGGTGGTGAATGATGATTTTATACAAAGTAATAACCTGTCAAGAGTCAATTTCAAAGACCAGTGGGCTTCTCACCCAACTACGGAAGACAGGGAGGATCATCTGAATAAACTGGCTGTTGAAGCCGAAGTGTTACCCGATTCAGCCTGGGTATTATTTACTAACAGGGAGGAGCTGGAGAACAGTCTCACCAGGAAAGTATATGAGAATGTGGAGATGCCCGCCGATATAGTTACAGTGGAGGGAAAAGATTTTGAGGAAAAACTGCGGAATGATGTAAAAAAATATTCGCTGCCGGATGCTTATAATGGATTTTATGATAACCGCCAGGTGGCTATACCGGAGGACGAGGAAGCCAATGACCTGGCAGTGCCGGGTTTCGCTGAGCTTTTTAACGCAGAGAATGCTTCACTGTCCAAAAAGATCAATGCAGCAAACAACGACCTGGAAACACTGAAAGCGATTGCTGACAAAAGAATTGACACAAAGACCTTTGACTTCGACGGCATGAAGTTTAAACAAAATGAAGCGTTGACAGCCGCTGGTAAACTGGAACAGGAAATAAAAGATATGCAGGCCAACCTGGCATTGCTTGATAAGAAAGCAAGGTTCTTTTTCTATCAAAAGGCACAGCAAAAAGGAAATGGAGCCTACGAAGAATTGAAACACAGGTATGCGGAATATTTTGAACTCAGGAAAAAGGCCGATGCATTTTTAAAACAGGTCAATGAAATGCTGGAGTCATTACAATTGATCTATTCCGGTCAAACCATCGGCATAGAAGAGATCAACCGGATGATTGGGGAGCTGAAGGGAAATCATGAACCGGCGTTTAAGAGAAACCTGAATGCCTGGATAGAATTAAATGCTTTTTTGAGGGAACCTGAAACAGATAAGAAGATCAAGAACTTTATCAGTAGCAGCTACGCATACTTCAGCGGCAGTTCATTCTTTGAAAATGAATTACTGGAATTAAATACAATCAGTAACCAAAGCTGGGCGGCGGTGAATAATTTCCTGTTTGAGAAATTCAAATCCATACTGGAGTTGCAGCTAAAATATATTGATCAGTAGTCAAGATCAAGCCGAAGACGTTCCTTTAATTCTTTGACCATGGGATATTGATCAGCCAGTTTCTGGAATTGCTCTTTAGCATTCATCGGAATATCAACAGGTGGCCGGTCGGTTGCTTTTTCTTCCACCACCACGTTGAATTGCAGCAACCTGTTATGTAAATGCTGCTGCAGGAAATGAAAAAGCTTATTTCTCTCTGCTTCGATAAATTTTTGTTCAATATTATTGGCCGTGACCGCTTCAAACGAATTCTCGTCTTTGACACGCAGCAGGGCCAGTTCAAAAGGTTGTGCGGCCGGGTTCCTGGCTTCTTTCAATACTACCACATATTCAGCCCAGGCTTTTTGCAGGGCTTCCAGTTCCAGTGGTTGGTTAGTATTACCATTGGTGGCATTGCCATTGCCCTGGTATTGTTTGCGGATCTTATCCAGTGCAGAAATTTTGCTACCGGCTGTTTTTACTGATGCAGTTGTTGCAGCAGCTGGCTGAGGGTTGTTGGTAACTGGTTGTCCGTATACCGGTAATGATTCAGCCACTTTGTTTTTTTCGGCCGGTCTCGTTTCAATAATGAGTTTTATGTCATCGATACCGGACTTTTTGCTAACCAGGCTTTGGTTTTTAACTTCTATCGGGCTGATCTGGCGGAAGGCCACAGACTTTGCTGATTCAACTAGTTTTTTTTTACTTACTCCACCGGCATCTGCGGTAAGCTCAAGGGCCTGTTGTAAATAGCAAAGCTTGATGATGGCCAGCTCTACATGCAGCCGTTTGTTTCTTGCTGCTTTATAATTGATCTCGGCTTCGTTCAGGATATTCAACGCACTGATCAGGACAGCAGCCGGTACTTTCTTACCGGTCTCCATATATTTTTCTTTGAAACTTTCCACAACTTCCAGCAACACGGCTACTTTCTCATCCCGGCATACTAAAAGATTGCGGATAAACTCTGCAAAACCATTCAGTACTAGATCGCCTTCAAAACCTTTGCGGTTGATGTCGTCATACAACAACATGGCACCGGAAAGATCTTGTTGCTGCATGCATTCGAGTAATTTGAAATAATAATCAGCATCTAAAATGTTGAGATGCTCCAATGTGTTGGTATAGTTCAGTTCGCCGTTGGTGAAACTGACGATCTTGTCCAGGATACTCAGGGCATCCCGCATACAGCCTTCACTTTTTTGAGCGATCACCTGCAATGCTGCTTTTTCGGCTTTGATCTCTTCTTTATCAGCGATCTCCTGCAAATGCTCCACCGTGTCATTGAGAGTGATTCTTTTGAAATCAAATATCTGGCAACGACTGAGAATAGTTGGTAGTATCTTGTGTTTCTCGGTAGTGGCTAAAATAAAAATGGCATAGGAGGGTGGTTCTTCCAGTGTTTTCAAAAAAGCATTAAAAGCCGAAGAACTGAGCATGTGCACCTCGTCAATTATATATACTTTGTATTTACCAGCCTGTGGCGCAAAACGAACTTGTTCCACCAGCGTCCGGATATCATCCACCGAGTTGTTACTGGCAGCATCCAGTTCATGGATATTCAGTGATGTGCCTTCATTAAACGATACACAGGAATGACATTTATTACAAGCTTCCCCATCTTTGGTCTTGCTTTCACAGTTGATGGTTTTGGCTAATATCCTGGCGCAGGTTGTTTTACCCACACCTCTTGG
>CALRSN020000314.1:0-4181 GCA_943370865.1 Bordetella parapertussis | reverse complement strand
AACAGGAATGTAGTAACCTTACTGGATTCCCAAACCGGCAGTTTACAATTCGCCATACTGATGAAAGGGTTTGAATTCAAAAAGGCTTTAATGCAGGAACATTTTAATGATAAGTATGTAGAAAGCGACAAATTCCCAAAAGCTGAATTCAAAGGACAGATCACTAACAATTCCGAGATCAAGTTTACTGTTAACGGGACCTATACTGCCAAAGTAAAAGGCAAACTCACTATTCACGGTGAAACAAAAGATATAGAGACCAGCGGAACCGTGACGGTAAAAGATGGTAAGGTTGTTTTAAACGCTGTGTTCAATGTGCTGGTAGCGGATTATAAGATCAGCATTCCCAAACTCTACCGGGATAATATTTCCAAAACGATCCGGGTAACTGTTGACTGCAGTCTCTCGCCGCTCTGAGGCCGTTATCTTCATTTTAAGCTCCTTACAATTTGCTTTTTCTGCAAGAAAAACTCCTATCTTCGATTTCAAAATAGTTGCATAACTAACTAATTTTGTCGTATGAAAAGGAGTATAAAAAAAGTAGCCGTTTTAGGCTCCGGTGTAATGGGTTCTAGGATTGCCTGCCACTTTGCAGGCATTGGCGTACAGGTCTTGTTGCTGGATATCGTCCCGAAGGAAGCTGTTGAAAGTACAGATTCAAAGCTGAGGAATAAGATCGTGAATGATGCCCTGGCCGCTGCAATCAAAAGCAACCCCTCGCCGGTTTATCATAAAGACGTAATAAAGAAGATCAGCACCGGCAACTTCGATGACAATATGAAAGATATTGCCGGTTGCGACTGGATCATTGAAGTGGTAGTGGAAAGATTAGATATCAAAAAGATTGTGTACGAGAAGGTGGAACAGTTCCGCAAGCCCGGCACACTGATCACTTCCAATACATCCGGTATTCCCATTCATATGCTGAGCGAAGGAAGAAGTGAGGATTTCAAAAAGAATTTCTGTGGTTCCCATTTCTTCAATCCCCCCCGTTACCTGCGATTACTCGAAGTGATCCCGACTCCCGATACTGATCCTGCTGTTGTTGATTTCCTGATGAGTTATGGTGATCTCTATCTCGGCAAAACAACTGTGTTGTGTAAAGACACCCCTGCCTTCATCGCTAATCGTGTTGGTGTGTTTGGCATGATGGCCATTATGAATGTAAAAGAGAAACTGAAACTTAGCATTGATGAAATTGATGCCTTAACGGGCCCGATCATTGGCCGTCCGAAATCTGCGACCTTCAGAACAGCAGATGTGGTAGGTATTGATACACTGGTGAAAGTGGCAAAGGGGGTAGCCGATAATTGTCCCGATGATGAAGCAAGAGACCAGTTCACGATTCCGGCCTGGTTAGATAAAATGGTAGCCAATAATTGGCTGGGTGATAAAACCGGCCAGGGGTTTTTCAAAAAAACAAAAGGTGCAGCCGGTGAAAAGGAAATACTCACCCTGAACCTGGATACGATGGAATACGGACCGAGGGTGAAACCAAAGTTCGCTACGGTAGAAGCTGCCAAACCAATTGATGACCTGTACCAGCGTTTGAAAATCTTATGTACTGGCCAGGATAAGGCCGGGGATTTTTATCGTCACTTTCATTATGGATTGTTCTCCTATATTTCTCATCGCATCCCGGAGATTAGTGATGAGTTGTACCGTGTTGATGATGCGATGATGGCTGGCTTTGGCTGGGAAATCGGTGCCTTTGAAAGCTGGGATGTGCTTGGTGTGGGCAAAACAGTTGAAGCCATGAAAACAGCGGGTTATAAAGTAGCCCCCTGGGTGGAAGAAATGATCGCTGCAGGAAATAAAAATTTCTTCAAAGTAGAAGCTGGTAAAAAATACTGTTATGATCCCGCCAGTAAATCCTATAAAGTATTACCAGGTGGTGAGGCATTTATCGTCATGAGCAATTACCAGGATAAACTGGTTTGGAAAAATGGCAGTTGCAAATTGTATGACCTGGGTGATGATGTACTCGGCCTGCAATGGTTCACCAAAATGGGAAGCATTGGTGGTGATGTATTGGCCGGTATTCAAACTTCAATTGAAAAAGCGGAAAAGAGTTATAAAGGATTAGTGATCGGTAATGAAGGCCCGAATTTCTCAGCCGGGGCCAACGTGGGAATGATCTTTATGCTGGCCATTGACCAGGAATATGATGAACTGGATATGGCCATCCGTTTATTCCAGAATACGATGATGAGAGCCCGTTATTCTTCCGTACCTGTTGTAGTAGCGCCGCATGGATTAGCTTTAGGCGGTGCCTGTGAGTTAAGTTTACATGCTGATAAAGTTTGCCCCGCTGCAGAAACTTATACCGGCCTTGTTGAATTAGGAGTTGGCTTGATTCCCGGCGGCGGCGGTACCAAGGAATTTGCACTACGAGCATCCGATGAAATGCACGAAGATGAACCAGAAACTATTACCTTAAAAAATCGTTTCTTAAACATTGCTACTGCCAAAGTAGCCACTTCTGCTTTTGAAGGATTTGATATTGGTGTGTACAGGAAAGGCCTGGATGAAGTGGTGGTAAACCAGGGAAGAAGAATTGCCGAAGCTAAAAAATCAGTCATTGAAATATTTGACAGTGGTTATACCATGCCCGTACAACGCAAAGATGTAAAAGTATTGGGGCGTTCTGCACTCGGTGCCTTGTACGCAGGTATCCATGCGATGAAAACAGCGAATTATGCTACTGAACATGATGCAGTGGTGGCAAAGAAATTGGCCTGGGTAATGTGCGGTGGTGACCTGAGTGAACCAACTTTTGTTTCCGAGCAATACTTATTGGACCTGGAAAGAGAAGCCTTCCTTTCTTTATGCGGCGAAAAGAAAAGCCTGGAAAGAATCCAAAGTGTATTAAAAAGCGGAAGGCCGATCAGGAACTAAAAAAACAATTATGAATTGTAAGGTTGTTGATTTTGAGAAAGATGCTGTTGTTTATAACATCACCGGCACTTCAAAAGCAGAACTGGATAATAAATTAAACCTGTTCTTTACTTCCGAAAACCTGCCGTTAAAAACCGATAATGGAGAAGAGAAGGTTTTTCAAAAAGGGAATAAAGTAATGCGGATCCTGCTGGGTGTATTTGTAAAATATTTCAAATTGGCAGTCACAGTCAAACAACAGGATGATCATTTTTCCGTTCGTTTACACCGGGACATGGGGCTTATACTATCCGGTGGCCTTATGGGTATCAAAGCTTCCCGCAAAGAATTTGAACGGATCAACGAGGCTTTCAAAGTTTACTTTAATAACTAATTAATTGCATAGAATTGTAAGGCGTTAAGTAATTTGCTTAACGCTTTTTTATTAATGGGTACAGCTGAATACGATATACAACAACTGGTCATCACTTCGCACATCATTACATACGGTAATGCAGCTGATGCAGCCATTACCGAAATGATACGGGATGAGATTGAAACCATGTGGAATGAACCCCAGGCTGTACTTGTTATAGAAGGGTATGAACTGATGATCCGCTTCAAAATAACTGCCGAATACCAACCCGGTATTTCACCTGTTGACATTTACCAGAACCTGGATCCCCGCAATAATTATTTCCGTATCGAAGAGTTTGCCCACGGCAATATCTCTTTCGTAGATGGATTGGGCTGCAACAGCGGTTATTTCAAACTTGAAAATTTATACAAAGGCTCCACCACAGCAGCGCATGAATACGGGCATACACTTGGATTGGAGCATCCGCAAGACCTTGATCTGCGGGACCGTGGTATTCCCGGCATTATGTATCCAAGAGGTACCCTGGTGGATCCGCAATACCAGTATAACCCGGAAGGCCGTGCCGGCGACAGCAGCAATGGGGGTACCATGCATCCCATGCACCGTAAAGTACTGAAACAGGATATTGACTTACTGAAACTCCACAAACTGGATTTTGAAAATGGCAAAGCCATTATTGGAGAGTTCACCAGTATCTGGCACCCGGATCATCGTACTGTTTCACCTAGTGATGAACTTTGACCGGACATCCTTGCTAAAGACCGGAGCTCCCAAACACGGAAGTAACTTTTTTTACTTACCTGCGTCTTCAGTACCTTAAGGCCAGAATAATCAAAACCTCAATCATTTTCTTATGCACAAAAATTGGCTCGTATTGGCCGGCCTTGTTGTTTCTATTGCAGCAACTGCCCAGCCTAAACTACCG
>CALRSN020000313.1:0-4189 GCA_943370865.1 Bordetella parapertussis | reverse complement strand
CTATTGTCATACACATAGCCGATCCAGACATTACCGGTGCCAAACGTTGTTTCGTCGCCTTGTGGCGTACAAGGTTGGGCATTTACAGTTACAGCGGCAATAAAAAACAGGGAAATAGAAACGAGTAAAGTTTTCATCATTGGGGTACTTTAAATGGTATAGGGATTAAATATCACAATCAACCGGATTCCTCACTTGCTGATCGCGGGGCAAATGTATAGCAGGATAGTATTTCCTGCAAGTTTATTATGAAAAAATACTGCGGTTATTTCTTAAAAACGAAAAAATACTAACTCGTATTTATACGATTTTTAGCTATAACTTATTGACTGGGTGCCTGATTCATAGTCAATATTTTTTACGAAGTTCTACGAAATTAGTTTTCAACATCTTAATGCAACTATGAAATAGTAAAAGATTACTCTTAGTAAAGCATGAGTGGAAATACAGAAGACTATTTTAGAATGAGTAGCCGAAGGGTTTTAAAAACCACTTTTTTTGAATGCAGGGGCAGTAAAAACCCATAGTAAAGGCGTAAAAATTCAGGTAAAAATTCCTTGCAATCCTGCGGCAAACAGGATGGCCCTTTAGTGCAAACAAACTTCATTTCACCCTTGTGGGTGATTTAATTATAATTGTAACAACTGGGATGCGGGTTTAATCGCTTTCTTCTAAATGGAAATGCTGGTGATGGGCACCGGCGGCGATATGCAGGGCAAAACCCGCAATGGCTGTATCCTTCAGGATATTGATCAAAGCCATTTGACGCATATCCCTGTCTCCTGCATCCATATAATTAGGAACATGGATGGTAAGGATAAAGATGATCAGCATAACCACCAGCAGGTAACTTGTGAATTTGACATACTGGTTGGTCAAAAAAGATAAGCCTACTAATACAAAGGCTGCACCAACAACATATGCCCATTTGATTCCACCCACGAGGGATAGGGGAACATAAACCAGCAGATCCCTTGGATATAAGAAATGGAAAATGCCAAAAATGATGAGGACTACCGACAACAAGTAGATGGAGATCCTGGAAACAATGTGATAATGTGTCATGGCAAGAAAGTTTAGTTGACAAAAGTTAACAATTCCCAACAAGTAAATACCTGATTTTTATCCAGAGAGTTTTTGAAGGAATATACAGTAGAGGGAAGGCAGGGCTGCTTTATCAATGTTCAAACATTAAACTGAATAAACTTTTGTATCTTTGAAGAGCAGTATGAAAAGGAAAAACTTTATCTATACAATTGCAGGAGGGATATTAACTATGGGCAGCTTAACCGGTTTTAAACGTTTGACTGATGGTTTCGGCGAACAGGAAGATAAAATGCCGGTGTTGTTTATTGGGCATGGTTCCCCGATGAATGGCATTGAGAACAATGAGTTCAGTTTGCAATGGGAAAAGACCGCTCAAGAGCTTCCTGCCCCGACTGCAGTGCTGGTGATATCTGCACATTGGCTTACGAACGGTACACATATCACTGCGATGGATCATCCCAAAACCATTCACGATTTTGGCGGGTTCCCGCAGGAATTATTTGATGTGCAATACCCTGCACCCGGCAACAGCCTGTTGGCTGCAGAGACAAAAGATTTGATTCATTCAACCAATGTTGGCCTCAATCATGACTGGGGGCTTGATCATGGTGCCTGGACCGTTGTACGAAGGATGTACCCGGATGCAAAGATCCCCGTACTGCAATTAAGTATTGACTACAGTAAACCGGCTTCTTATCATTATGCATTAGCAAAAGAACTGGCGGCGCTGCGAAAAAAAGGGGTGCTGATCATTGGTAGTGGCAATATGGTGCACAATCTTGGTATGGTGGCCTGGGATAAACTGGATCAGCCGGGTTATGGCTATGACTGGGCCATTGAAATGCATGAGTTGTTTAAGCAAAAAATTACGGAAGGGGATCACCAGGCGCTGATCAATTATGAAGCATTAAGTAAATCAGCAAAACTGGCTATACCAACTCCTGATCATTATTACCCGTTGATGTATACATTGGGTTTGCAGGAGAAAAATGAAGAACCTGTATTCTTCAATGACAAACTGGTAGCCGGTTCATTGAATATGACCTCTGTAAAATTTGGATGACAATAGGAGTTGATCAGCTTAACCCGGTAATCACTCCATTGGCATCGATATCAATTCCTTCAGCAGCAGGAATGGCGGGTAGTCCCGGCATCCGCATCATTTCTCCCAGTATCGGAATAATGAAACCGGCACCCGCTGCAAACTCAAACTCTCGAACTGTTACAATAAAATTAACAGGTCTTCCAACTTTCTTCTCATCATCTGATAAACTCTTTGGTGTTTTGGCCATGCAGATAGGCATATGCTCAAAACCCAACTCCTTCAGGTGTCTTAATTGTGGTTTTGCTTTCACTGAATACTCTACTGCATCAGCTCCATAGATCTTAGTGGCGATACAATGTATCTTTTCTTCAATGCAGGTATGATGATCGTACAAGGGTTTGAAATGGCTGCCATTCTGCTCGATCCTTTTTATTACCGCATGGGCAAGACTGGTCATTCCTTTTCCGCCATCGGTGAAACCGGTGCAAAGCACCGCTTCTGTCTCGTAGCTGTTACAAAATGCTTTGATCGCATTGATCTCTTCATCACTGTCACCCGGGAAATAATTGATCGCCACTACCGACTTCATGCCGAAGAGCTGCATGTTTTCCAGGTGCTTGCCAAGATTCGCCAATCCTTTTTCTACTTTTTCAACGGAAGCAATGGTCAGTTCTTCTTTCTTCGCACCCCCATGATGCCGTAAAGCCCTGACCGTAGCTACCACCACTACGGCTTCTGGTTTCAAACCGGCATTCACACATTTGATATCAAAGAATTTCTCTGCACCAAGGTCAGCAGCAAAACCGGCTTCCGTGACTACATACTCACTCAGTGATAAACCCATTTTGGTGGCAAGAATGGAATTGGTTCCCTGTGCAATACTGGCAAAGGGCCCGCCATGCAATAAAGCCGGGTTTCCCTCCAGTGTTTGCACCAGGTTAGGCTTGATCGCATCCTTTAATAAGATAGCCATCGCACCCACTGCATTCAGGTCTCGGGCAAAGACAGGT
The DNA here is from genome assembly GCA_943370865.1 of Bordetella parapertussis. GTDB lineage: Bacteria > Bacteroidota > Bacteroidia > Chitinophagales > Chitinophagaceae > CADEDV01. The sequence continues at coordinate 1,087 of CALRSN020000313.1, read as the reverse complement.
TCACCAGTAAAAGTGGTACCGATATAAATATTCCCCAGGCGTTTTTTCAGATCATCCATACCGGAACACATACACAATATCGCCATGATCTCCGAAGCGGGTGTGATATTAAAACCATCTTCCCGGGTAATACCATTGGCAGTGCCGCCCAATCCAATGACGATATGACGAAGAGCCCGGTCATTCATATCCATCACCCGTTTCCATACAATGGTTCTCGGGTCTATTTGTAAACTTCTCTTTTTATTTTGCAGGTTATGATCGATGAGTGCAGCTAATAAATTATTGGCTTTTTCTATGGCTGCAAAATCGCCGGTAAAATGAAGATTGATATCTTCCATGGGTATGATCTGCGAATAACCACCACCCGTGGCGCCGCCTTTTAAACCAAATACCGGCCCGAGAGAAGGTTCTCTCAATACCGCCATTGCTTGTTTACCAATTTGATTGAGTCCATCCGTAAGCCCCACCGAGATCGTAGTTTTTCCCTCGCCGGCGGGAGTAGGAGTAATAGCTGTTACCAAAATGAGGTGATGTTGCCTGATCTTTTCTTCATCGATCAGTGATAAAGGCAATTTGGCTTTATGCTTTCCATAATATTCCAGGTCATTATTACTGATACCGGCCGTAGCGGCAATGTCTTTAATGTGGCGGATAGCCGCCGACTGGGAGATGGCAATATCTGTTAACATAGCAAGCGTTAAATGTTACTGCAACTTACTTGTATGTCCCGCGGCATGCTATGACCAATATCAATAACTGGTCTGATAAGAGGCCGCTTCCATTATGATAACGAATTAAGTAATAGATTAAAAAGAGCAACCGGCTTGTTAAGCCCATTCATTAAAGTATCTCAGAATATCTCTTGCTTTGCTGGTATAAATGCCCCCGAACATAACAGCATGTACCAGCAGGGGATAAGCTTCACTGAGTTTCAGCCGGTTTTCCCAATCATGTTCCAGCGGGTACACTTCATTGTAAGCCGCATAAAAACGCCGGTCAAAGCCACCAAATAATTTTGTCATGCCCAAATCCATTTCCCGGTGACCACAATAGACTGATGGGTCAAAGATCACAGGATCCCCAT
>CALRSN020000312.1:0-4191 GCA_943370865.1 Bordetella parapertussis | reverse complement strand
GGATGGCGATACTAAAACAAAACCAGTTTGAGTTTGACGAGCAAACCGTATTGAATACCGTGATGATGGGGCATAGCCAGCTCTGGAAAGTGGCTAAAGAAAGAGAAGCGATCTATGCACTGGCAGACTTTACCGAAGAAGATGGGATGCGGGCCGGTGAACTGGAAGGTGAGTTTGGCGAACTGGGTGGTTATACCGCAGAAAGTGATGCCGGAACCCTGCTGGGTGAACTGGGTGTGGAAGAACAATTTCACAGTGCCCTGATGAAGGATATTCCTTCCAACTTAAAAGTGAGGGTGTTGCTGGCACAGGCCATTTTTGGTAATCCTGATATTTTATTATTAGATGAGCCGACCAACGGTCTCGATATCGAAACGATCAGCTGGTTAGAGAATTTCCTGGCGGATTATGAGAACATCGTACTGGTGGTGAGCCATGACCGTCACTTCCTGGATGCGGTATGTACACACGTTGCTGATGTGGACCGCCAGAAGATCAAGATATTTACCGGCAACTATACGTTCTGGTATGAATCGTCCCAACTGATGGCCCGCCAGGTGAATGATAAGAACAAGAAAACAGAGGAGAAACGGCAGGCATTGATTGACTTCATTGCCCGGTTCAGTGCGAATGCTTCAAAAAGTAAACAAGCCACCAGCCGTAAGAAAGCCCTGGAGAAATTAAGTATTGAAGAGATCGAACCGAGTTACCGGAAATATCCTGGTATCATTTTTCAGCCATTGCGGGAAGTGGGTAACCAGATCCTGAATATTGAAAAGTTATCCAAGTCAGTGGATGGCCGTGTGCTGTTCAAAGATGTAACGTTTACCGTGAACAAAGGCGATAAGATCGCTTTACTGAGCCGTGACCCGCTGGCGGTGACCAGTTTCTTTAATATCATTACGGCTAATACTATTGCTGACAGCGGCTCTTATGAATGGGGGACAACGGTTACTCATGCCTACCTGCCACAGGAGAACAGTGAGTTCTTTACTGGGGAAGATAACCTGATGGACTGGCTCCGCCAGTATGTTCCGGATCATGTCAAAGATGTGGATGAACCTTTCCTCCGTGGTTTCTTAGGTAAGATGTTATTCAGTGGCGATGATGTACTCAAGAAAACAAATGTATTGAGTGGTGGTGAAAAAGTACGTTGCATGCTGAGCCGGATGATGCTGCAGAGTCCGAATGTTATTTTATTAGATCAGCCTACCAATCACCTTGACCTTGAAAGTATCCAGAGCTTTAACGAACAGTGTACCGACTATAAAGGCATCGTGTTGTTAACGAGCCATGACCATACGTTCATGCAAACAGTAGCCAACCGGGTGATCGAGTTAACGCCAAAGGGTATCATTGACCGCCTGATGAGTTTTGATGAATACCTGGAAGATGAAAGAGTGAAAGGGTTGAAGGAGGAGATGTATAAATAGACGGGAGTCAATAGTCGTGAGTCGATAGTAATACAAGTAAGTATATGTCCCGCTTCGAAAGAGGCGGGATTTTTTCTTCTTCTGCTAATAAAAGATTTAATAGAGTGTGCCCGAAAAAACTATAATTTCTTTATAACGAAAAACGAAAAAATACGATAGTCCCTTTTGAAAAAAATTACAAATAGTATTTGCATCGGGCATTCTCACTAATTATATTTGTATCGCTACTCAGCTCTTTCCACTCATTCTGGCATCCAAATCCTGCCGTACCTGTTAATCTTCCGGGAAAGACCTGTATCCGGGCCGGGAGTATGTCTAAAAGATATTCGGGTTGAAACCAGAAAACGCAAATGATTTTAAGCCTCATCAGCGGATGAGGCTTTTTTTATTGCCTCACCCCGGCCCTCTCCGTTACACGGAGAGGGAGAAGTTAAAGCAGCCCCATTCTTAAAGGTTAGCAGCGATGAAATCTATAATCTTCTTAGGTTGTTATGCTTTGATCAAAAGATAAAATATTCCTTATCTTCCTTATTCATTATGTCTGCAGCTTCCCTTGCAAAAAAAATAGGTTTCTGGTCGGCTACTTCCATTATCATTGGCAGTATCATTGGCTCTGGTGTGTTTATGAAGCCGGCGAGTATGGCGCATGAATTGGGGTCACCCATCTGGCTGACATTGGTATGGGTGATCGCCGGCATCTTCTCTTTATTTGGGGCACTGATCTATGCAGAACTGGGTGCCATGATGCCCGAGACCGGCGGTATCTATGTGTATTTCCGGGTGATGTTCGGGGAGTTCATTGCTTTTTTATACGGGTGGGCCGCATTTGCCGTGATCAATACAGCCGCCGTAGCAGCGATCGCTTTTGTTTGTGCCCAGTATGCGGATTATTTTTTACACTTACCAAGATTTGATACGGTTACTGAACAAACTTTCACCTGGCATATCCCTTTTATCGGTGACCTGCACCCATTGGAAAATTTTGGGGTCAAGTCATTAGCTGTTGTTCTTACTATCGGGCTTACCTACCTGAATTACCGCAGCGTAAAAGCCGGAAGTTATTTCCAGGTGGTATCCACTTTTATCAAGATGGCCGTGATCGGTGCATTGATCATCGGGATCTTATTTTCCGGTAATGGTTCCGTACAAAATTTTGTGCAGGCAAAAGATCCGAAAGAAGGATTTGACCTGCTGAGTGCTGTTATAGTAGCCATGACCGGGGCATTTTTTTCGTATGATGGCTGGATCAATATTACCTCGATGGCGGGTGAGATCAAAGAACCGCAAAAGAATATTCCCCGGAGTTTGATCATTGGTGTGTTTGCCTGTATTGCTGTATATGTTTTAGTGAACCAGGCCTATCTCTATGTATTGCCGGTGGAAAAAATTGCTGCTTCTCCATTGGTAGCTGCGGATGCTATTGCGGTGGCTTTTGGTAAAACAGGTGGTGCTGTTGTAGCGGCGCTGATCGTTATCTGTACGTTTGGGGCTATCAACGGGAATATTATGGCGACCACCCGTATCACCTATGCGATGGGAAAGGATAAAGTATTTATGCCCTGGGCAGGTAAGGAACATATCAAATACCAGACACCGGGTAATGCATTATGGTTACATGGCATCTGGACCTCCGTTTTTATCATCTCGGGTTCGTTTGATATGCTGGCGGATATGTTTGTCTTCATTACCTGGATCGCTTACGGCGTAGGAGCCGTGGGTATCTTCTTATTACGAAAGAAGATGCCGGGAAAGGAAAGACCTTATAAAATGTGGGGTTATCCCTGGGTACCTGTTTTGTTTATTGGTTTTTCTGCGTTCTACCTGATAGTTACGGTATGGAATGATGTGAGTAATTACCTGGCGCATAAACAACCGGTGATCAATTCCGTATTGGGATTGTTGTTAACAGCCATCGGTATCCCCCTGTTCTATTATTACCGTAAAAGGAAGCAAGGAATATAAACCAGTAAAACGGTTGGTCATTTACCCGGCCACTATATCATCTTCTTTATCATTTTTCCCAGCATCATTAATCCATAGTCAGCATCATCACTCCAGGGTTTACCAAAACTGATACGGATGCAATTGCCATAATTGGAACTGGCAGAAAATATCTTGCCGGGTACGATGGAGATATTATGCTTCATCGCTTCGGTTCTTAATTTAAAGGCATTTACTTTTTTATTCAGTTGCACCCATAAAACAAAACCTCCATGCGGCCTGGATACCTTGGTATCTTCCGGGAAGTATTGAATGATGGCCTGCATATAGCGAAGACTCTGGGTATATAAAGCTTTGCGGATATTCTTTAAATGATATTCATACCGGCCATTCTGCAGGAAATGTGCAATAGCCGCCTGTGTTAAAGTAGGAGAGCTGATATTGTGAATGCGTTTGATCTGTTTCACTTGGTCGATGAATTTACCCGGGATGGTCCAGCCGATACGGTAACCGGGGGTGAGTGATTTGGACAGGGAAGAACAATGCATTACCATGCCTTTGGTATCATAGTATTTACAGGTGCGGGGCCGCTGCTTGCCAAAATACAGGTCACCATAAATGTCATCTTCGATCAGCGGGATATTATGTTTGGTAATGATCTCCACCAATTTCTTTTTATTGGCTTCCGGCATACAACCGCCTAATGGATTGTTGAAATTTGGTATTACCACGCAGGCTTTGATAGCATATTTTGTGATCGACTTTTCGAGGCAATCGAGATCAAGGCCATCCACCGGGCAGGAAGAGAGTTCCACTA
>CALRSN020000311.1:0-4203 GCA_943370865.1 Bordetella parapertussis | reverse complement strand
TATGATCACAGCCGAACTGGCCAATGGTTATAACAAAGATGTATTTGCCTTTCCCGGAAAAGTGACCGACAGTAAAAGTGCAGGTTGTAATTATCTTATCAAAAATAATAAAGCGATGCTCCTCACCGATGCGGAAGAACTACTGCAGGTCATGGGCTGGGAAGAAAAGGCCAAGAGCCCCAAAGAGAGGAAAAGGCAAAAAGAGCTTTTTATCGAATTAACCCCTGATGAAAAGATCATCATTGGTATCCTGAATGAAAAAGAAACTGTTAATATTGATGAGATCAACCTTCGCAGCGGTCTCAGCAGTAGTGCGGTTGCCGCTGCTGTATTAAGCCTTGAATTACAAAACGTGATATTATCTTTGCCGGGTAAACTTTATCAGCTTGCCTGATCAATTGAGGCAACAGATTGGGTTATTTTGTTGTCATAGCTTTTTTACTAAAAATCAACTGTTGCAGATCCCGATGAACCGGTTTAATAAAGTCAGTTATCCCATCATTATTTTATTGTTCGTTTTATGGACAGGTAATGTAATGGCCCAGCCCTGTACCACCTTAGGACAAACGCCTTCCACCGCCTTTCCTGTTTGTGGAACCACCACATTTACCCAAAACTCTGTTCCGCTTTGTAATACCAACAGTATGTTCGTGCCCGGTTGTTCCAACGTACCCGGTGGTGCCCTGTATGAAAATAAAAATCCGTTTTTCTATAAATTTACCTGTTACGTAGCCGGCACATTAGGTTTTGTTATAACTCCTCTCGCAGCCAATGAAGATTATGACTGGCAACTGTATGATATTACGGGTCTTGACCCCAACCAGATTTTTACCAACACCAATATTGTAGTTACAGGCAACTGGTCCGGTACTTACGGACCAACAGGTGCATCCGCTACCGGGGCCAGCACCATTCAATGCGGATCTGTTCCTGCAGATAATGTACCCACATTTGCCGCCATGCCAACCCTGATCGTGGGCCATCAATATCTATTAATGATCAGCCATTTTTCAGATACACAAAGTGGCTATACCCTTTCTTTTGGCGGAGGTACTGCTGTTATCACAGATCCCACACAACCGCATCTGCAAACAGCCAAAGCTGATTGTGATGGCACCAGGATCACCCTGAAACTGAATAAGAAAATACGATGTAACAGCCTGACGGCAGGAGGAACGGAATTCAGTTTATTACCTGCAGCAACAACTGTAATTGGTGCTGTTGCCAGCAGTTGTGCTTCCGGCTTCGATTTGGATTCCATCACACTTACATTAGCAGCACCTTTGCCCAACGGTAATTACCAATTAGTGATCAACAATGGTTCGGATGCTAATACACTGCTTGACATATGTGGTTCCGCCATCCCGCAAAACGAGCAAGTGCCTTTCCAGTATTTTATTCCACAACCCATTTTTGCTGACAGTATTGGCCGTGTGGGTTGTGCACCTGATTCGATAAAAATTTATTTCCCGAAAAAGATCAGCTGTAACAGTATTGCTGCCAACGGAAGTGATTTCTCAGTCACCGGGCCAAGCCCTGTTACCGTTGCATCCGCCAATGGTAATTGTGTGAATGGTAAAACGGATTATGTGGTGGTTCGCTTTGCATCTCCCATTTATAACAAAGGAACTTACCAGGTCACTTTAAAAGCAGGTAACGACGGAACAGTACTGATCGATGAATGCGGTCAGCAAACGCCTGTTCAAACACTTTCCTTCCGGGCAGAAGACACTGTTTCCGCAGCTTTCAATTATACACAGGCATTATCCTGCCGCGAGAACAGGATAACATTTAACCATGATGGTGCCCATGATGTAAACAACTGGACCTGGATCTTTAACAATGGTACTCCTGTCCGTACACAATCCCATACGATTGTTTTTCCGGCCACCAGCACCAATACGATTCAGCTGATCGTCAGCAATGGGGTTTGCAGTGACACAACCAACCAGACACTAGTTCTTGACAATGAAGTAAGAGCTTCTTTTACTATGCCGGATGTTATTTGTCCCGAAGACAAATTAGCCGTTACCAATACCAGCACAGGACAAATTGATGCCTGGCAATGGAAATTTGATGTGATCGCTAACAGCACACTAAAAGATCCGGCACCGGTTAGTTTTCCGACATTGGCAACAGAAGCCTACTATACGGTAAAATTATTAGCCTATAATAATACGCTGGGCTGTGTTGACAGTGCAACACAATCACTCACTGTACTGAACCATTGTTATATTGATGTGCCTACGGCATTCACCCCGAATAATGACGGGCTGAATGATTTCTTCTGGCCTTATAATGCACTGAAAGCCGATAACCTTGATTTCAAAGTATATAACCGCTGGGGACAACTGGTATTCTACTCCCGTGACTGGAGAAGTAAATGGAATGGCAAATTGAATGGCGTGGAGCAGGCTTCGGGTGTTTATGTCTGGATGCTGAGCTATACACACCGGGATACGGGCAAAAAAGTATTTCAGAAAGGGACGGTAATGCTGATCCGCTAAGCCGATTTGGAACAAATATGTTCCCCACCCTATCTTTGCACATGGCAACAAGAAATACTCCCCCCGCAACAACAAATTCTTCTAAATTTTTCGGCGAAGGCCTCACGTTTGACGATGTGCTATTACAACCCGGCTACAGCGAAGTGCTACCCCGTGATGTCAATATCCAGAGCCGCCTGACCAAAGACATCATCCTCAATGTGCCCCTGCTTTCAGCTGCGATGGATACGGTAACAGAAGCATCACTGGCCATGGCACTGGCAAGAGAAGGTGGTATCGGTATCCTGCATAAGAATATGAGTATTGAGAAACAAGCAGAGCAGGTGAGGAAAGTAAAGAGAAGTGAAAGCGGTTTGATCCTTGACCCCATCACCCTGATGCCGGATGCTACGGTGGGTGATGCATTGCGCCTGGTAAGAGAAAATAAGATCGGTGGTATTCCCATTATTGATAAAACAGGAAAGCTGGTGGGTATTCTTACCAACCGTGATCTCCGTTTTGAAGATGACCCGAGAAGAAAAGTGAGTGAAGTGATGACGAAGGATAACCTGATCACGGCACCGGAAGGAACAGATATGAAGAAAGCCGAGATCATTCTCCGGCAGCATAAAGTAGAGAAATTGCCCGTGGTAAATAAAAATGGAAAACTGACCGGACTACTGACCTATCGTGATATCCTGCAATTGAAAAGTTTTCCAAATGCGGTTAAAGATGCTTATGGACGCTTATTAGTTGGTGCAGGAGTGGGTATCACCAAAGACATGCTGGACCGTGTGGCAGCTTTGCAACAAGTAGGTGTTGACATAATCGCCTTGGACAGTGCCCATGGCCATAGCAAAGGAGTGATCACGGCTTTAAAAAATGTAAAGAAGAATTTCAAAAAAATAAATGTCATTGCCGGTAATGTGGGAACAGCCGCGGGTGCAAAAGCTTTAGCTGAAGCAGGAGCTGATGCCATAAAAGTAGGTATCGGACCAGGCTCCATCTGTACAACAAGAATCGTGGCCGGTGCAGGTGTACCGCAACTAACAGCAGTAATGGAAGCTTCCACTGCCGTAAAAGGAAAAAATGTTTCCGTCATTGCTGATGGTGGTATCCGCTATACCGGTGATATGGTGAAAGCATTGGCAGCCGGTGCTGATTGTGTGATGATGGGAAGTGTGTTTGCCGGAACAGAAGAAAGCCCTGGTGAGACTATTATCTATGAGGGAAGAAAATTCAAAGAATACCGCGGTATGGGCTCACTCGGTGCAATGGCCACCGGCAGCAGCGACCGTTATTTCCAGGATGTGGAAGACGATGTCAAGAAATTTGTACCGGAAGGAATTGAAGGCCGGGTGGCATATAAAGGAACATTAAAAGAGATCGTGTATCAATATGTCGGCGGACTAAGAGCCGGTATGGGTTATTGCGGTGCAAAGAGCATGGGTGAGTTAAAGAAAGCCACCTTTATCAAGATCACCAATGCAGGGATGAGAGAAAGCCATGCACATGATATTGAGATCACCAAGGAAGCACCGAACTACAGCAGAAGATAAAAAACATAAGTTGTAAGTTCCCGTTCTGCGAATTTTCAAATGTGTTTTCACACAGCAGGCAGGAAACTTACAACTTATACTTCATCAAATCTTTTACTCATCTCCCAGCACCTGGAAAACGATTTTTTGAGTGCGCCATGCTTTCACATACTTACCAT
>CALRSN020000310.1:0-4203 GCA_943370865.1 Bordetella parapertussis | reverse complement strand
GGATGAATATATTGTTACAATTACTGAAGAGTATATCAGGGTAGAGCATCCAAGAATTCAAACAGAACAAATTTCATGGAATAATATTAACACGATTAAGCTTTTAAATACAGATGAAGGGCCATGGAATCCTGACATCTGGCTAATTTTAAGCGGAAATAATCAACAGTGTATTATCCCACATGGTGCAAAAGGGTTTGATGAAATTTTTGACATCATCTCAAAGTATGAAAATTTCAATTTTGACAACTTTGGAAAGTCCATGACCACTACCGAAAATGCAGAATTTATGTTATGGACCAGGCGGGCAAATTGATGTTGATCCTGCAACCAAAAATCATCCCTGCTTCCTTACATACTTCGTCAGTATCACGATCTGCTGTCCTTCTATTCTTCCTTCGATCTGTTCGATATTATCCGGCACCACCCGGATATTTCTCACGACAGTTCCCAACTTGGCATTGAGCGTTGAACCTTTTACATCTAGTGATTTGGTGAGGACCACCGTATCACCGCTGTGCAATACGGCTCCGTAACAATCTTTATGCAGGTCCACCGAACCATCATTTTCATGATCACCGGTAGCTTTGGCCCAGGCTAATTTTTCATCATCGAGATAAAGCATCTCTAATTGTTCAGCCGCCCAGCTTTCACTGCGTAAGCGGTTCAGCAGGCGCCAGGCCATCACCTGCACGGGCACCACTTCACTCCACATACTCGTTGTCAAACATTGCCAGTGCTTGCTGTCGAGTTCTTCTTTTTTTTCTATCTGTGCTAAACATTTGGGGCAAACGAGAACAGCATCTTCCATATTCCCCGTGGCCGGCGGCACTTCATATACTTTCAGATTTTCAGTTGCTTCACACAACTCGCATTTGTTACCACTTCGCTTTGCCAGCAATTCATCCTGTTTCATAATTTCTTATTTGCCCCTCCCACTCCCCTAAAGGGGAGAGTCCGGTCGTTTAAAATTGAAAATAAAAATTGCGATGAAAAGTCAACGCCTTTAAAATTGGCGGCGAATGTAACTAAATTAAACGGATAAATACCTGATGCAACACTGCACAGGTTGAATTCGCAAGACGCAGCGTTTTGTCATTCCGACGAAGGAGGAATCTATAGTAAAGTTTTTTGCCAGATGCCTCGTACCCCGGCATGACAAAAGAAGTTGCACGACTCAAGGCTATTGACTACTGACTAACGACTTAAGACTCCTTACTCAACTCCCCGTTCACCGTTCTCCATATCCTCAGCGGGTTCTCGTTCTTCAGTTCATCGGGCAATAATTCATTGCTCCAGTTTTGAAAGGCAATGGGTCTTGCAAAACGTTTCATTCCATCGGCACCAACGGAAGTGAATCTTGCATCAGTCGTAGCAGGGAAAGGTCCGCCGTGCTGCATACTTAAACAAACTTCCACGCCAGTCGGTACACTGTTCAAAATAAAACGGCCGCAAATATTTTTTACGGCTTCCACCAGGTTATCATGAATCCGTAGATCATTCTCCGTGGCCATGAGGGTGGCAGTTAATTGTCCTTCTAATGCAATAGCCACCTGCAGCATCTCTTTCATATCCTTGCACCCAATGACTAGCGAATAAGGACCGAATACTTCCTGGTGCAGCTGCGGGTTGTTTAAAAATGTTTTTCCTGACGCAGCAGCAATCGTAGGGCTGCCCTGGTTGAGTGCAGGTTTGGTATCGCTGTAAGCAACCAGCTCCACTCCTGCCTGTTTCAACGCTTCATCTTTCTTCTTCCGGTAATTTTTAAATATACCGGGATGCAACATGGTACCCGGGGCAATTTTGCTGATCTCCGCTCCTAAGGTCGTCCTGAATGTTTCTAACTCTTTCCCTTCGAGACCAATGATAAGACCGGGGTTGGTACAAAACTGCCCAACACCCAACGTGATCGAACCGGCATATAGTACAGCTGTCTCCGCTGCTGCTGTTTTCATTTTCTCCGGTAACAGGAACACAGGATTGATACTGCTCATCTCTGCAAAAACAGGAATGGGTTCTTTGCGTTGATTGGCCCAGTCGAATAGTTGTTTGCCTCCCGTATAAGAACCGGTAAAGCCAACGGCTTTGGTATATTGATGTGTGACCAATGCTTTGCCTACTTCAAACGATGCACCATGAATATGTATGAAGACTCCTTCCGGCATTGCACAATCCTTCGCTGCTTTCAGGATAGCAGCTGCGACTAATTCACTGGTTTGTGCATGAGCAGGATGTGCTTTGACAATCACAGGGCAACCGGCAGCCAAGGCTGTGGCGGTATCACCACCGGCGGTTGAATACGCAAAAGGAAAATTAGCGGCACCAAAAACTACAACAGGTCCCAGCGGTACTAACATTTTCCGGATATCCGGTTTGGGCGGAGCTTTATCCGGTATCGCTGTATCAATTCTTGCTTCCAGCCAATCACCTTTTTCACAGGCATCGGCATAAGAAGTTAATTGAAACATCGTTCTTGCCCGTTCACCCCGCAGCCTTGCTTCAGGTAAATTCGTTTCTTCCCCGGCGATCTTCAGTAATTCATCACCGAGGTTCTCTATTTCTTTGGCAATGGCCCACAGGAAAGCAGCTCGTTGTTTCAGTGAACATTTGCGGTATACATGAAAGGCTTTCCATGCCTGCTGCATCGCATCGTTGATTTCATCTATAGTAGCATCTTTGAACATAGTAGTATTTATTATTGATTGTGGATACTGGCTTACAATTTCGGCCGCTTTGCAATACCATCGTTGATCACTTTTAAAATTCGTTCCCTTTCTGCACCTTCCAGTATTAATCGTGGTGCCCTTACATATTCACTGCCGATACCGGCTTGCATTTCCGCCAGCTTGATATACTGAACCAGTTTGGGATGAATATCGAGTTCCAGTAATGGCATGAACCAACGGTAAATTTTGGTGGCTTCGGCTATCTTACCGGCCTTTACCCATTCATAGATCATCACCGTTTCTTTCGGGAAAGCGCAAACCAATCCTGCCACCCATCCATCTGCTCCAAGGCAGAGTTCTTCCATCGCTAAGGTATCCACACCGCATAAAATTTTATAGCGGTCACCGAACCGGTTGATCAGCCTTGTTACATTCGTTACATCCCGGGTTGATTCTTTGATGGCAGTAATATTCTTACAAACCCGTAGTTCATCAAACATATCCAGTGTCACTTCGATTTTATAATCCACGGGATTATTATAGATCATCACCGGCAGGTCGGTACTGTCAGCGATCGTTTTAAAATAGGTCACCGTTTCCCGGTCATCGGCTTTATACCGCATTGGAGGTAATAACATCAGCCCGGCCGCTCCCCAGGCTTTGGCTAATGCTGCCTGTTCCAATGCTACTTTGGTACTGCCTTCGGCAATATTCAGCACCACGGGCAGTTTGCCATTGAGTTTTTCGATTGCAAATTTTACCAGCCTTTCCTTTTCTTCCGTGGTCAATACACTGGCTTCGCCCAATGTACCACCGAGTATCACACCATGAATACCGGCCGCTACCTGTGCCTGCAGGTTTTTTTCAAATAAAGGCAGATCAAGTTCATCGTCCTTTGTAAACTTGGTAGTAAGTGCCGGGAAAACGCCTTTCCATTCAAATGACATGTGGGTTGGTTTTAGGAAGACGAATTTAAGCAGAAAACGGTCAGTAATAATTTTATAAATTTAGGCATGGATACAGGTGAAGCAAGACTTACTGTAAAACTTCAATTCAAACATTTTGAACCGGGCGAATTTGAGCAGGAACAAAAAAGAACCTATGCTGAAACCATCTCGCTTATTGAAAACTTCCCCTGGGAGAAAGAAAGAGAAAAAATAAATATTGATCTTACCTGTTCATCCATTGCTCTGCAAGATGATAATAACAGTTTTCTAAAGCTGTCACTTTATTACAACCAGAAATTTGTTTTGTACTTTTTTGACGGGGAAACACTGTACAGCAAAAGCTTATTAAGTCGGGCTGAATCATTCCCATTTTTGCAACACTATTTTGAAACCCGTAAAGTTGAACTTTCTGTCTTCAGGCGTGAAAACACTATGCTGAAAAATGTAAAGAAACATTTTATTAGCAACGACTTTATTTACAAAATCGAGCCCGGAAATTTCCTAACCTATACCGATTTCCTGACGAGGTTCTTCTTAACAGGGTACCTGCTCCTGATTTCATATGCTATTTACAAACACCTTTCAACCAA
>CALRSN020000309.1:0-4213 GCA_943370865.1 Bordetella parapertussis | reverse complement strand
GATATGAATATTTTTTGGATTGATATCGACATGATCAAACAAATTGATCCGCATGAAACGGTCATAACTTTGCAGTGCTTTGTTGTCGATGGGATAATACTCGTCGAGGTTGAACGTAACAACGTTCTTGAAACTGAGTTTTTCTTCGCGGTGCATCCGCACCAGTTCTGCATATAATGTTTTTGGAGTGGAGCCGGTGGCCAATCCCAGTACGCATTTTTCTTTTTTCTGTTGTTTTACCCGTATCAGGTTGGCGATTTGCTGCGCAACAAACCTGGATCCTTCTTTCAGGTCAGGATAAATCTTAACAGGGATCTTTTCAAAACTATCAGTGAGGTCAATAGGAGCTGTTTTTGTAGCCATGCAAAATAAGTTTTCGTTTATTGCCTGTCAAAGATATAAAAATGTCAATGGCAGGGAATAAGATTGTGGCAGCAAAAACCTGCAATTCTAATTCACTTCGATCTCATCCACAAATAACCATGCTTTTTTACCGGCACCGGGATTGCCTTCGGGGATATCACCAAAATTCTTTACGATCACTTTTATAAAACTGGTGGGAGTATTAGTAAAATTAACGGTGACGGCACCATTACCTGATGCAGTTGCAGTTACATCACCGGATGAACCAAGGCTGCTGAAATACATACCATCCACCGATGAAAAAACTTCTACTGAGACCGGGTTCCATATCCAGGAACCTTTTTGCTGGAACACATGCACAGTAACGGATGATATTTCCTGGAAACTGCCGAGGTTGATCAGGGCCTCACAATCGGCACCACTGAAACCAAGAAACTCTTTGCTCCTGGCCAATCCTTTTTGGTTTTGAATACCGTTCACTAGCGTAAAGGCACCATCACCGGGATAATTTTTAGAAGGAGGAATATGTAAAGTGATGGGCTTGCCGGTGGCTTTGTTGAAACGGAAAACCTTCGATTTAGCTATAAATAATCTTGATTTTTTTATGTCGGAATTATCCGAAACGAAATATGCATATTGCCCTGATTCCTTAATTATAATTGTTGTATCATTTAATAATACGGGAGTAACGGGCTTGGAAAATCCAGAGGAGTATTGATGAAGAAACTCTCCATGTATGTATTGATTTTTTACTTTGCTTTTAAGTGAAAATAGAACTTCATTTTGGGTCACAGATGGTAATATGGCTTCATTCAAATCAAAATACGCCTTACTATAATTTGCCCCCCACTTCTCATACCGTTTAAACTGCGTCATTAATCTTTTTTCAAAACTTTCCCAGTTCCTGTTTTCTTTGCTGCTCCATACTACTTCACTCAGGGCTGCCATCCTGGGAAATAGCATGTATTCCACTTTCCGGTTGTTCTCTATGTATTCTGTCCAAAGATTGGCCTGGGCGCCGAGAATGTATTTACCTTCTTCTGCCGTTAATTCTTTGGAAACAGGTTCGTAGGCATATACTTTTTCTATAGGATTATAACCACCAATGGTGATACTGTCCTCGTTCTCACTTTGCGAATGATCGAAATAAACAGGATTACCCGGTGTCATGATCACCTGGTGCTGTTGTTTAGCGGCTTCAATGCCACCGGCTTCCCCTCTCCAGCTCATTACAATAGCTTTGGGAGCTAAACCACCTTCCAGTATCTCATCCCAACCGATGAGTGTCTTGCCTTTACTGTTCAAGTATTTCTCCATGCGCTGTACAAAATAACTCTGCAATTCATGTTCGTCTTTTAAACCGAGATCTTTCTTGCGTTGCTGGCAGCGGGGACATATCTTCCAATGTGTCTTGGGGCATTCATCACCACCGATATGAAAATATTTGGAAGGGAACAGGCCGATCACTTCATCTATCACATTTTGCAAGAACATAAATGTAGAATCATTGCCGGCACAAAACACATCATCAAACACTCCCCAGGTTTCCTGTACTAATTTGACCTGCCCGTTTCGTTGTTCGGATAAACTTTTTTGAGAGATCATATTCGCAGGTATCTCCGTTGGTTTTTCCGGGAAACAACTCAGCCAGGGATAAGCAGCAATAGCAGCACTGCCATGACCGGGCATTTCTATTTCCGGTATCACTTCGATAAAACGTTCTTTGGCATATTTCACCACTTCTTTGATCTGCTCTTGTGTATAATAACCGCCATAGCCTTTATTATCATTCCCGGTGCCGGGATAACGACCAATGATCGTTCCGTTTCTCCAGCTGCCGATATTGGTGAGGCTGGGGTATTTTTTTATTTCAATCCGCCAGCCCTGGTCATCGGTCAGGTGCCAGTGAAACGTATTGAGCTTATGGTAAGCGAGGTAGTCAATATATTTTTTTACAAAATCAACCGGAAAGAAATGGCGGCTTACGTCCAGGTGCATGCCGCGGTATTCAAAACGGGCATGGTCGAAGATTTTCACAACGGGTATTTGCCCCGGGGCTTTTTTATCAATTGGTAATAACTGGAAAAGTGTTTGTATGGCATGAAAGGTGGGCTCAGCAAAATTGCTATTGATCAGAATTCCTTTTTTGGTTACCTCTAACTGGTAGGCAGGTTTGCCCGATGTAGGCATTCTCCGCATATTGAAACTGATATCAGCGGGCTGGCCCTTTGCCACTTCTTTAACAGCAATTCCGAATTGCTTTTTCATTTCATTTTTGAAATAGGGAAACAGGTTTTTCCATTCGTGACCAGGCAGCGAGGAAGAAACGGTAACTGTACTTTTTATAGTGAAATACCCTGTTCCTTGTGTTACTTCTACAGGGTAAGGTATAAGGTCAAGCTGTTTCTGCTGTGCAATAGTGACGGTTGAAGCAGAAAAGGCAAACAAAAAACAGGTCAGGAATCGCATATGATATTATTTATTCATTACGGGTAAAACAATTGAAGACGGATTTTTAGCATCATGAAAAATACGGATCACAGCTTTTTTGAAATCAGTAGCATTTGCTTCATAGATGTTCATAAACTGTTGCGGGTTGCGGTCAGCCAGAGGGAACCAGCTGCTTTGTATTTGTATCATCAGGCGGTGCCCTTTTTTAAAGGTATGGGCCACATCGGGAAGGTCAAATTTTACCGTTTCAATTTTATTGGGTTTAAAGGGTACAGGGGTTTCAAAACTGTTTCGGTATTTACCCCGCATAATTTCGCCCCTTACCAGCATCTGGTAACCACCCATGGGGTAGCTGCCACCGGCGGTACGGCCCTGTTGCGGTATATCTCCGGGGTATTTGAAATCATCGGGAAACACATCAATCAGCTTCACCACAAAATCAGCATCCGTTCCGCTGATACTTACTTTAAGGTCGGCTGTAACAACACCTGCCAGTGTGAGGTCCTCCGTCAATACATCGGTTTGAAAAGTGAGCACATCGGGTCTTCTGCCGGCAAACCGTTGGTCATCGGTCATGTATTCACGGGTGCGGCCCTGGTGCACATCTTCTGTATAGGGAACAGGATGTGAAGGATCACTGGTATATTCAGCAAAAGCTTCTTTCTCCGCGGAGGCAGACCAGGATAACTTGCCATTCGCTGCTAAGAAAATATTTTTTGAAACAGTAGCAGCCGGTGGCCATTGCGCTAATTTTTTCCATTGATTTTCGCCGCTAAAAAATATGGTTGCTTCAGCTAATGATTGCAGGTCACCTTTTCCTTTCAGGTAATAATTAAAGAAAGGGATCTCGATATTATTCTGGTACCAATGTGCTGTATTGGAGCCAAATCTTGCATTGCCAAGGAAGCTTCCGTCACCCGAAGACCATTGACCGTGAAACCAGGGGCCCATTACAATTTTATTATTGGCAGCAGGGTTTTGTTTCTCTATGGCTTTGTACAAATTCCAGGCACCATAGCAATCTTCTGCATCAAACAAACCACCGACAACCAGCATAGCCGGTTTCACATTGTACATAGCCCGACGGGCATCTCTTGTCTGCCACCAGGCATCATAGTTGGGATGGGCATACATGTCTTTCCAGAACCGGATACTATCACCCATGTATTCTGCTAATTTTTTCAATGAACCAGCTTCGAGAAAGAATTTATAATTATCCCTGACGGTGAAATTAAAACCGGGAGATCCCATCGTAGTAGGTTTAGGCCTGGGCTTACCAAAACTGGAATAAAAACCAAAACCATCTAATTGAAAGAATGCGCCGTTGTGGTGAAAGTCATCGCCCATAAACCAATCCGTAACAGGAGCCTGCGGGCTGACTGCTTTTAATGCCGGGTGA
>CALRSN020000308.1:0-4227 GCA_943370865.1 Bordetella parapertussis | reverse complement strand
GAGAAAGTGAAGGATAAAAAAGATGCCGAGCAGATCATCATTACCCGCAAAGGGGATAAAGATGAAAAAGTGGTGGTGGAGATCAATGGTGACAAGATCACGGTGAATGGTAAATCACTGGATCAATACAAAGATGGAGATGTAACTGTTCGTCTCAATAAGATTAAAGATGTTTGGGCTTTTGCTGATGGTATGAGCGGCTTCAATACTTTCCCTGCACAGAGTGGTCTTAAAAGAAAAATTAGTGTTGATTCCAACAGGGCAATGCTGGGTGTAACCACTGAAAAGACGGAGACCGGGGTAAGACTGGAGGCGGTAACCAAAGGAAGTGGTGCTGAAAAAGCAGGACTTAAAGAAGGCGATGTGATCACAAAGATCGATGATACAAAGATCGAAGACCCGGATGACCTTACTACCACTATCAAGAAACACAAACCGGGTGATAAAGTAACGATTGCTTATCTCCGTGATAAAAAAGAACAAAAAGTAACCGCTGAACTTGGTAAATGGAAAGGGACGACAAATATCTATACCACCGAAGGCTTTAATATGAATATGGACCTTGGTGATCTTGATTTTGAACACATCATGCCGAGAACACCTGCTGTTCCCCGTGTCATGCAGCCATTCGGTCAAAACTGGAGCTGGTCAGGCGGTAGTCCCAAACTGGGTTTATCTGTCCAGGATACTGAAGATGGGAAAGGTGTGAAAGTAATTGAAGTGGATGATGAAAGTAATGCTGAAAAAGCCGGGGTGAAAGAAGATGATGTTATACTGGAAGCGGATGGTAAAGCAGTGAATGGTGCTGATGAAATGGCAAAGGTCATCCGCGAAAGCAAAGAAAAAGGTTCCGTGATGCTGAAACTGCAAAGAGCCGGCAAAACACAGAATATCGAAGTAAAGATTCCCCGCAAACTGAAAACGGCAGATCTTTAATTACTATATATTGTGCATGTAGTGCCCTCCCGCCCCAGGCGGGAGGGTTTCTTTTTTATACGAACCCACCCCGCTGAATTGACCTATTTTTGCAGGGTTTAAAAAATGACAGACTACAGTAAATATGAAATAGTGGTGGGACTGGAAGTGCATGCCCAGTTGCAAACCAATAGTAAACTTTTTTGCGGCGACAGTATTGCTTTTGGGGCAGAGCCAAACACCCATGTCAGCCCGATCACATTGGGCCATCCAGGAACATTACCAAAAATGAACCGGAAGGCCATCGAGTATGCGGTTAAAATGGGATTGGCCTGTCATTGCGAAATCGAACGTTACAACTATTTTGCCCGTAAGAATTATTTCTATCCCGACCTGCCCAAAGGCTACCAGGTATCGCAGCACACCACACCGGTTTGTAAAGGAGGATACGTAACCATACATACTTCTGAAGGAGAAAGAAATATCCGGCTCAACCGCATCCACATGGAAGAAGATGCCGGTAAAAGTATTCATGATGCTGATCCTGAAAATACCTGCGTGGATTATAACCGGGCCGGAACTGCATTGATCGAGATCGTAACAGAACCGGATATTACCTCAGCGGAAGAAGCGTTTGCCTATGTCAGCGAGATCAGGAAACTGGTCCGCTACCTGGAGATCTGTGATGGGAATATGGAAGAAGGTAGCTTGCGTTGTGATGCTAATATTTCAGTCCGGTTAAAAGGTGAAAGCAAACTGGGAACAAAAGTGGAAGTAAAGAACCTCAACTCGATCCGCAATGTAAAACGAGCTATCGAGTTTGAAGCCAAACGGCTGATGGAGCTTGTTGATAAAGGAGAACCTGTTATTCAACAAACAAGAAGTTTTGATGCGAACAACGGCACCACTTTTGCCACCAGGGAAAAAGAAGATGCAGATGATTACCGCTATTTCCCTGAACCCGACCTGGCACCCTTTCATTTGCAGGAAGAGTTTATTGAAAGAATGAGGCAGCAACTGCCGGTGCTGCATACCGAAAGAATAAAAAAATACATTTCACAATACCAGTTGTCGGGTTATGATGCTGCTGTGCTGACCGAAGAGAAAGCCTTTGCTGATTATTTTGAAAAGATCATTGCCTATACGACGAATTATAAAGGGGCGGCTAACTGGATGCTGGGCCCGGTGAAATCATGGCTGAATGAGAATAACAAGGATGTTAGCGATTTTCCTGTTCAGCCGGAGAAGATTGCTGCTGTTATTCAATTAACGGACGAAGGAAAGCTGAGTTTCTCAGTTGCATCCACCAAATTGTTTTCGTCTTTGCTGAGGCAGCCATCCAAAGAGCCGCTTGAGATTGCAATAGAAGAGAACCTTGTACAGCAGTCAGATGTTTCTTCTATTGAGCCTATTATTGACGGGGTTCTGGAAAAACTGGCCGATAAAGTGGCGGAGTATAAAAAAGGGAAGAAAGGATTGATCTCTCTTTTCGTTGGGGAAGTAATGAAGCAATCCAAGGGCAAAGCCGATCCTAAAGTGACCAATGAATTACTATTAAAAAAATTAAAATCATAATATGCGAATACCAGCGATACCGGTTATCATCGCCGGCTTATCAATTCTACTATTTTCTTCCTGCAAGGATAGCGGGCAAAAAGGCGGGTTTGAGATCAGCGGCACATTGACCAATAACAAAGCAAAGATGATCTACCTGGAAGAAGTACCTGTGTCTACGATGCAAAGGAATGTGGTGGACTCCATGCAGATCGGTGCCGACGGAAAGTATACATTAAAAGCTGATCCTGCTGAAGCGGTGGTATTCAACCTGCGGTTGGACCAGCAAAATTTCCCGATTGCTTCTGT
Source organism: Bordetella parapertussis (assembly GCA_943370865.1). Taxonomy (GTDB): domain Bacteria; phylum Bacteroidota; class Bacteroidia; order Chitinophagales; family Chitinophagaceae; genus CADEDV01. The sequence goes on along the minus strand of CALRSN020000308.1, from coordinate 1,449 downwards.
CATCAACGATGCAAAGAAGATAAAACTGGATGTGAGCTTCAGCCCGCAGAATAATGAATTTGCAGACAAGTATGAGGTGACAGGTTCAATCGCCAGCCAGCAACTGAAAGATTTTATGACCGGCTTCAACAAAGAGCTGCAAAAGATCTATGAGCTGAGCCGTAAAGGCGACAGCCTGCAACGGAGCAATGCTCCCGATAGTATCATGATCCCGTTGGTGAATGAGCACCAGCAGATCGCCGACCAGTTAAAATCATTGTTCACCGAAGCCGCAAAGAAATCAACCAACCCGGCACTGACCTTGTTTGAACTGGGTTATTACCAGACCACCGCCAATAATCCATCCTTTGGATTAACGGGAATTGGTAATGATGAACTCGTCAGTATCATTAGTGATGTAGCCGCAAAATTTCCTGATCACAAAGGAGTGGCAGAAGTGAAAAGAGGATTGGATCTACAAATGCAAAAAGCACAGGCAGCGGCCTGGGTGGGAAAACCGGCTGTTGATTTTGCATTGCCCGATGTGAACGGGAAAGAAGTAAAACTGAGTTCTTATAAAGGGAAATATGTGCTGGTTGATTTCTGGGCCAGCTGGTGCCAGCCCTGCCGGTTTGAAAACCCGAACGTAGTGAATGCCTACAATAAGTTTAAGGATAAAAATTTTACGATCCTCGGTGTCTCCTTAGATGAGAAAAAAGATGCCTGGCTTAAAGCTATCAAGGATGATAAACTGACCTGGACACATATCAGCGACCTGAAAGGCTGGGGAAGCACCGTCGTTCCCATCTATGGTTTTGGTGAAGTGGGTATTCCTTATAATTTCCTCGTTGACCCCAATGGAAAGATCATTGCAGAACGGTTGAGGGGAGAACAGTTGGAATTGAAGCTAGCAGAATTGCTGAAGTAAGTGGTATAGTTATAAAAGAGGAAGACTGCCAGATGGCAACCTTCCTCTTTTTATTTCTGAGAACTCTTCTTCTTAGTTATCAGTACAGAGTGAATTCAACAAAAGCTCGGTAGATGAAATCGGCCAGATATATTGTTGACCGGTTGGAGCAATGGAATTAACACCTGGTTTGGCCGGGAGCGGTAAACCAAGACGGGTAAGATCCGCACCAGCAAATCCTTCGCCCATTAACTCAATCCTTCTTTCTGTCAAAATTGCATCAGCCAGTGCTGCGGCATTAGCGAAGCTTCCTACAGTGAAAACAGTAGAAGCATCAGAGCGACCACGGATCGCATTCAGCAAAGCCACAGCCTGCGCATCAACTGTATTCGTTGAACGTACTCTTGCTTCTGCCAGGTTCAGCAGGACTTCAGCATACCTGATAACAGGAGCCCAGTCGGTGAAGTTCCCACCGGTTGGGAACTTAGACAGGTATGTTTTACCGCCAGAAGTGATGATCATCGCCTTTCTTCTATCGGTAGCCAGCCAGCCGGCATTAGAGA